>CALKDH010000001.1 GCA_938086805.1 uncultured PS1 clade bacterium
TTGTAGCGTTCAATGTTCTGTGAGCTTTGCCTGCTCTTAACGGTTTCAGGTCTTGCCTGAACTATGTAGATTTTTCCATCTACACCATCAAGGGCCCACTCTATATCCATAGCTCTGCCGTAATGAGATTCAATTTTCATAGCGTAATGAGCAAGCTCCTCAATTTGGGAGTCACTCAGACTGAATTTCAATCGATCTTCACTATCAACCTCAGTCGTTGCCACTGGAGAATTGGAATTATCCTCAGCATAGACCATCTTTATTGATTTTGATCCAAGGCTTCGGGATAAGATTGCTGGTTTACCTGATCTCAAGGTCGGCTTATGAACATAAAACTCATCTGGATTAACAGAGCCTTGAACAACTGTTTCTCCAAGCCCATAAGCAGATGTTATAAAGACTGCATCTTCGAATCCTGACTCAGTATCAAGAGTAAACATAACGCCACTAGAGCCTATATCACTTCGAACCATTTGTTGAATTCCTGCAGAGAGTGAAACCATCTCATGTTCAAAACCCTGGTGAACTCGATAAGAAATTGCTCGATCGTTATAGAGTGAAGCATATACCTTACGAACCGCTATTAAGATATCGTCTATACCACTTACATTCAAATATGTTTCTTGTTGCCCAGCAAAGGAGGCTTCTGGAAGATCTTCAGCGGTCGCAGAAGAGCGAACTGCAAAGGTAACATCAGAGCCGAGCTGTTGAGTCAGCTTTTCATAACTCTCTACTATTGACTGATGGAGATCTTCAGGAAACGGCGCCTCTTCAACCCATTGCCTTATTAGTAGACCTGTTTTTGTGAGCTCTTGTATATTTGTAATATCGAGATTTGATAAAAGCTCATTGATTTTATTTTTGAGATCTGAATGATCTAAAAAGGATTCAAATGCCTCTGCTGTTGTAGCAAAACCGCCTGGTACACGAACACCTTGCGAATTGAGACCACTTATCATTTCACCAAGTGATGCATTCTTTCCACCAACCTTTTCAACGTCAGACATACCGACATCTTTAAGCCAGACTATATTCTCAATCATGAGACCCCTTTTTTGAAGTATTAATATCGGTATACAATTGGATGACAGCTATTCTTGACACAAAATGTAATAATAGAGTTTTTCACCAAAAGTATAATTTTAATACATAAAAAACCGCATGGATTAGACATTCTCACAGAGAATCTATTTTTTATCACAATATGACAATGATACTATATGACTATTGAAAATTTTTCCTGAAATCTCCTTTTAGATGGGCTTTTGAGAGCAGGATGATAGAAAAAAAATGTATAATTTACGGTTCACAATTTTTTCATAGGTTTTAAACAATGGCAACACAACTCGAATTAGCAAATGCTATCCGTGCTTTGAGCATGGATGCTGTGCAAAAAGCAAAGTCTGGGCATCCGGGTGCCCCTATGGGGATGGCTGATATTGCTGAAGTGTTATGGAATAAGCACCTTAAGTTTAATCCCACCAATTCTAATTGGGCAGATCGAGATCGATTTGTATTGTCTAATGGCCATGGCTCAATGCTTATCTACTCATTATTGCATTTGACAGGTTTTGACTTGAGCATTGAGGAACTTAAAAATTTTCGTCAACTACACTCTAAAACACCAGGCCATCCTGAATATGGATATGCTGATGGAGTTGAAACAACAACTGGGCCATTGGGCCAAGGTATTACTAATGCTGTAGGTATGGCTATAGCAGAAAGAACTTTAGCGGCTCAGTTCAATAAGCCTGGGCATTCAATTGTTGACCACAATACTTTTGTTTTCATGGGCGATGGTTGTCTGATGGAAGGCTTGTCACATGAGTCTTGCGCACTTGCTGGAACGCTAGGACTTGGAAAATTAATAGCGTTTTGGGATGACAATGATATTTCAATAGATGGACATATTGGCGACTGGATGGAAAAAGGAGTGCCTGGTCGTTTTAAATCTTATAACTGGCACGTAATTGCTGACGTTGATGGGCATGACCCTGAAGCCATAAATGCAGCAATTATTGAGGCAAAAGCTATAAATGATAGGCCAACATTAATTTGTACCAGAACTATTATTGGCTATGGTTCTCCTAATTTGGCAGGCTCTCATAACTGTCATGGAGCTCCTCTAGGCGATGAAGAAATAGCAAATACTAGAAAAAATATTGGATGGGATTATGAGCCTTTTGAAATTCCACAAGAGATTTATGATGGTTGGAATCATAGGGATGTGGGTGAGGCTGTTGAGGATGATTGGAATGAGAGATTTAGAGCCTATAGTGCTTCTTTTCCTCAAGAGGCTGCTGAATTTGAGCGTAGGATGGCTGGTAAATTGCCTGAAAATTTTTCTACTAAGATGGATGAGTATATTGCCAAAACTCAGAGCGATATGCCTAATATAGCCTCAAGAAAAGCATCACAGAATGCTATTGAAGCTATGGGCCCCATAGTTCCAGAATTATTTGGTGGTTCAGCAGACTTAACGGGCTCAAATTTAACAAATTGGTCTGGAAGCGTTTTGGTTAATGCTGAAAACGCTAACGGAAATTATATTTCTTGGGGCGTTAGAGAGTTTGGAATGGCTGTCATGATGAACGGAATGGTTTTGCATGGTGGCTTCAAAGTTTATGGTGCAACTTTTCTAATGTTTATGGAATATATGCGAAACGCATTGCGCATGGCGGCTATGATGAAAATTGGAACTATCTTTGTCTACTCACATGATTCGATAGGACTTGGTGAGGATGGGCCAACGCACCAGGCAGTAGAACAAATCGCAACCATGAGGGTTATTCCAAACTTCCAAACATGGCGAGCCTGTGATGCAATAGAGTCAGCAGTATCCTGGAAAATTGCTATGTTAAGAGGTGATGCGCCAACGGCACTTATTTTCTCAAGACAGAATCTAACGCCGATGGAAAGAACAAATGCTCAGTTAAAGGAGATTGAAAAAGGTGGTTATGTCCTTTCAGATTGTAGTGGTGTCGCTGACGTTATTCTAATTGCCTCTGGTTCAGAGGTTTCACTTGCGATGGAATCAGCAAAAGAAATGACAGGCAGAAAGGTTCGAGTCGTATCAATGCCATCAACTAATGCGTTTGATGAGCAAGATCAAGACTATAAAGACTCTGTATTAACTCCAGGAGTTAAGAGAGTTGCAATAGAGGCAGGTGTTGCTGATTCTTGGTATAAATATGTTGGCCTGGATGGAGGAATTGTAGCGATGAGTTCTTACGGGGAGTCAGCCCCTGCTGGTGAGCTGTTTAAACATTTTGGTTTTACTGTAGACAACGTTGTATCTACAGTTGATAGAGTTTTAAGTTAATTAATTAGGAGTTTGAAATGACAATTAAGGTTGGTATTAATGGTTTTGGTAGAATCGGAAGAATGGTATTTCGCGCAATCGACAAGGATTTTGAGAATCTAGAGGTGGTAGGTGTAAATGACCTTCTTGATAATGATTACCTTTCTTATATGCTCAAATATGATTCGGTTCATGGGCGCTTTGGTAAGGAAGTTTTAGTTGAAGGCAATAATTTTGTTATCGATGGAAAAAAAATTCGTCTCACTGCCGAGCGTAATCCGGCAGATCTTAAGTGGGACGAAATTGGTGCAGACCTTGTCATCGACTGTACCGGTTTTTTCTTAACTGAAGAAGGCTGTCAGGCTCACATTGATGCCGGTGCAAAAAAAGTAATACAGTCTGCCCCATCTAAAGACAGTACGCCGATGTTTGTTTATGGCGTTAATCATGATGCGTATGATGGCCAGTCAATAATTTCAGCTGCCTCATGTACAACCAACTGTTTGGCTCCAATCGCAAAGGTTCTTAATGATGAGTGGGGAATTAAACGTGGATTAATGACAACAGTTCATGCAGCAACAGCTTCACAAAAACCTGTAGACGGACCATCAATGAAAGATTGGCGAGGTGGAAGAGGCATTTTGGAAAACATCATTCCCTCTTCAACTGGAGCAGCTAAAGCAGTTGGTAAAGTTTTGCCCGAGTTAAATGGAAAGTTGACTGGAATGGCATTTAGAATTCCTACATCTGATGTCTCAGTAGTTGATTTAACTGCGGAGCTCAATAGTGCATCAGATTATGACGCAATTTGTGAGGCAATGAAGTCAGCCTCTGAGGGTTCGATGAAGGGCGTCTTAGGCTATACAGATGAGAAGGTTGTATCAACAGATTTTGTTGGTAGCACTTGTGCTTCAACTTTTGATGCAGAGGCAGGAATGTCTATGGATGATACCTTTGTTAAGATGGTTTCATGGTATGACAATGAGTACAGTTACACCTGTAATTTGCTTCGTTTAGCTGGACATATTTCACAGTAGTATTGTTTCTAATGAGTTGGAGCATTTGATGAATTTACTCAAGATGACAGATTTAGATCTAAACGGTAAGAGAGTCTTGATTAGACAAGATTTAAATGTTCCAATAAAAAACGGTGAAGTAACAAGTGATAAAAGAATTGTTGCCTCACTTCCAACTATTCTCCATGCATCGAAAGCTGGAGCCAAAGTAATGATTACATCACATCTTGGTAGGCCAAATGCAGGCGAGTTTGAAGAAAAATTCTCGCTCCAACCAGTGGCTGATCATCTTTCAAAGCTGTTAGGACAAAAGGTGAGACTTGAGTCAAATTGGCTTGATGGCATTGAAATAGAGAGTGGTGATGTCGTTCTTTGTGAAAATGTAAGGTTTAATGAGGGTGAAAAAGAAAACGACGAAGCGCTATCAAAAAAAATGGCCTCCCTTTGTGACATTTGTGTTCAAGATGCTTTTGGAACTGCACACAGGGCCCATGCTTCAACCTATGGCGTGACTGAGTTTGCACCAGTGTCCTGTGCGGGGCCACTTTTAGTGGGAGAGCTTGAAGCTCTTGGTAAGGCGCTTGATAACCCTAAGAGGCCAATGGTTGCGGTAGTTGGAGGTTCAAAAGTTTCAACAAAACTAACAGTTTTGGATGCACTTTCAAAGGTCGTTGATCAGCTTGTTGTGGGGGGCGGTATTGCAAATACTTTTATTGCCGCTCAAGGCAATAGTGTTGGCCAATCACTTTGTGAGCATGATCTTATTCCAACAGCACAGTCATTAATGGAGCATTGTCAAATACCTATTCCTGGGGATGTTGTTTGTGGCAAAGAGTTCTCTGAATTTGCAACTGCTGAAACTAAAAATTCGGGTTCAGTGGCACCAGATGATATGATTTTTGATATTGGTCCAAATTCAACTTCTGAGCTTTGTGAGATTATGCGAAGTGCGGGAACAATCGTTTGGAATGGCCCTGTCGGTGTTTTTGAATTCGATCAGTTTTCAAGGGGGACTGAGGATATGGCACGAGCTATTGCAGACTCTGATGCCTTTTCAATTGCAGGTGGGGGCGATACCTTGGCTGCAGTAGATAAATTTAATATTGAAGATAAGATATCTTATATTTCTACTGGGGGCGGGGCATTCTTGGAGTTCCTTGAGGGAAAAAAACTTCCAGTTGTTGAGATTCTAGAGAGCAGAATGCAATCATCCGATGATTAGAAGAACTAAAATTTTGGCCACTCTTGGTCCATCAACTGACGAACCAGATACATTAAAAGGTATTTTGGATGCAGGTGTCAATGTTGTGCGTATCAATTTTTCGCATAACAATGAGAAAGAGCATCTTGCACGAATTGCTCAGATAAGAGAGTACGAAGAAGAGAATGATGTTTTTATTGGGGTAATGATGGACCTGCAAGGCCCAAAGATCAGAATTGCTTCGTTTAAATCAGAAAAGATTGAACTTAAAAAAGGTGATCAATTCACTCTCGATGCTGGTTTAGCTGAGGATGCTGGAGACCAAGATTCTGTTGGGCTTGCCTACAAGCAGCTCCCAAACGATTTGAGTATTGGAAATATACTTCTTCTTGATGATGGAAAGATAATTCTTCAGGTTGAACAAATATCTGGGAAAAAAATAAAAACTCAGGTTATCCAGGGTGGATTTCTCTCAAATAACAAAGGAATTAATTTACGTGGTGGTGGTTTGAGTGCAAGCGCATTAACTGAAAAAGACAAAAAAGATATTGTTACAGCGGCTAAAGCAGACGCTGATTATGTGGCAATTTCTTTCCCAGTAAATGCAGATGATGTTAGAGAAACTAAAAGATTATTAGTGGAAGCAGGCTCAAATGCAAGTGTAATTGCAAAAATTGAAAGAGCTGAGTCATTAGAGGATGATGTAATTACTGAAATCATTCAAGAGTCTGCTGGAATTATGGTGGCACGCGGTGATTTAGGAGTTGAAATTGGAGATCCACAATTACCTGCTCAACAAAAAAGACTCATATTGTTAGCAAGAGCTAACGATAGATTTGTTATAACTGCTACACAAATGCTTGAATCAATGATTATTAATCCTATCCCAACAAGGGCAGAGGTTTTTGATGTTGCAAATGCAGTACTTGACGGAACAGATGCAGTAATGCTATCTGCAGAGACTGCAGTTGGTGCATATCCTGTTAAGGCAGTAAAGACAATGAGTGATGTATGTCTAGAAGCTGAGAAGAGTCCTACAGCAAAAGTTTCACATCATAGGCTTCATGAAGATTTTGAGGGTATTGATGAGACTATAGCCATGAGTTCAATGTATGCAGCTAACCATTTAGGTGCTAAGGTGGTTGCTACACTAACTCAAACTGGAAAAACAGCACTTTGGATGTCAAGAATAAGTTCTAACATTTCAATTTTTGCAATGTCAGACAACTACAAAACTTTAAAAAAAGTAACGATTTACAGAGGAGTCTATCCTTGTTATATAGAAAAAAATAGTGCTGATGATTGGAATGATGTAAATAGCAAAGTAATAGAAAACCTACTCAGCAAGTCAGTTGTGGTTGATAAAGACATTGTTATTGTAACAAAAGGGATGCATAAAGATAAATCAGGGGGTACAAACCTGATGAAAATTTTGCGTGTCGGTGATGGAAATTATTAATAGAAAATAATAAAGGTGATCAATATGGTAAAAAATCAAGAAGAGTTAAGACAAACAGCAAATCAACTTGCTGCTAGAGGTAAAGGCTTGCTAGCTGTTGACGAATCTACTCCAACAATTGGAAAGCGACTTGCTGGAATTAATGTAGAAAATAATGAAGAAAACCGTCAGGCATACCGTGGCATGCTTTTTACAACAGAAGGGCTCGGCAAGTATATAAGTGGTGCTATTTTGTTTGAGGAGACACTTTATCAAAAGCACTTAGACGGCGAGACAATGGTTTCTAAAATAAACAAGTTGGGAATTATTCCTGGAATCAAAGTAGATAAAGGCCTTAGTCCTCTGGCTGGAGGACATGAAGTTGAAACTTGGTGTAAAGGTTTGGAAGGACTAGCCGAGAGAACCGCTGAATATTATAAGCAGGGGGCTCGATTTGCTAAATGGCGTGCAGTTCTTCAAATTACCGCTGATGGCTGCCCAACTGATCTTGCAATTAAAGAGAATGCTTGGGGCCTTGCAAGGTATGCAAAGATTTGTCAAGAATCTGGACTTGTGCCAATCATTGAACCTGAAATTCTTATGGATGGTGATCATACTATTGAAAAGACTGCAGAGGTTCAGGAAAAAGTCCTTGTTGAGGTTTATAAGGCTTGTTCAGAAAACAAAGTATTTTTGGAAGGAACATTATTAAAGCCCTCTATGACAGTTTCTGGAGCTGACAATAAAAATAAAGCTGGTTCTGAAGAAGTTGCCAAGATGACAGTCAGGACAATGAATCGATGTGTCCCAGCTGCAGTGCCTGGAATCATGTTCCTATCAGGCGGCCTAACTGAGGAGGATGCCTCTGTTTATTTAAACACTATGAACAGCATAGAGCATAAGAGTGCTACTAGTTTGACATTCTCTTATGGAAGAGCACTGCAACAATCGTGTTTACAAGCCTGGAAAGGAGAGAATATTGCAGCTGGTCAGCAAGCTTTATTGGCAAGATGTCAAGCTAATTCAGAAGCCTCAACAGGAGACTACGTTGCAGGCTCTCAGCCGTCATCTCAAGAGACATTATTTGAGGCTGGCTACAAGTACTAATCTTGCTTAAAACCTGAGCTGTGACTTATTTTATCAAGTCATAGCCTTAAGGCGTATAATTAAGGGTCCGATTTATCGGGCCCTTTTTATTGAGAGTTTTGAGAGTATGAAACAAAGTAAATACTACCCTGTAATTGTTGTTGGAGGAGGTCATGCTGGTACTGAAGCAGCGCTTGCTTCGGCTCGAATGGGAGTGGATACAATGTTAATCACTCACAACATAGAGACTATCGGGCAGATGAGTTGTAATCCAGCTATTGGTGGAATAGGTAAAGGCCATCTTGTAAAAGAGATTGATGCGATGGGCGGTTCAATGGCGCATGCAATCGATTTATCAGGTATTCAGTTTAGAACTCTAAATGCATCAAAAGGACCTGCAGTCAGAGCCACTAGAGCCCAAGCAGACAGACTACTGTATAAAGCCTGCATCAGAGAGATAGTTGAAAATCAAGAAAATCTAACAATATTTCAGCAGCCTGTTGATGATTTAATTTTAGAGAATAATAGAGTAAAAGGCGTAATTACTCAAATGGGACTGGAGTTTTTTGCAGATAAAGTGATTCTTACTTCTGGTACATTTTTAGGTGGAGTCATTCATATTGGCCAACAAAACTATCAGGGTGGGAGGGCAGGAGACGCTCCTGCTAATATTTTATCTAAAAGATTACGATCCTATGATTTAGGCGTTGGTAGACTCAAAACTGGAACTCCGCCTAGACTTGATGGTAGAACAATTAATTTCAATGTGCTTCAAAAACAAGAGGGAGATACGCCTTTACCAAGCTTTTCATTCTTAGGTAAAGCAGCAGACCATCCTGAACAGATACCTTGTTTTATTACACACACAAACCCTAAAACTCACGAATTCATTAATAATGGCTTGAAAGATTCGCCGCTTTTCAGTGGCAAAATTGAAGGTGTTGGACCAAGATATTGCCCATCCATAGAAGATAAAGTTGTTAGGTTTTCTGAACGAGATTCTCATCAAATATTTGTTGAACCTGAAGGTTTGACTACACATGAGGTCTATCCAAATGGCATATCTACTTCACTACCTTATGAGGTTCAAGAGGAATTTGTGAGCTCAATTAAGGGTTTTGAAAATGCCAAGATAATCCGTCCAGGATATGCAATTGAATATGATTTTTTTGACCCAAGGGGACTAAAGCAGACTTTGGAAGTTAAGAAAATATCTGGCTTATTCTTTGCGGGACAGATAAATGGCACAACTGGATATGAAGAGGCTGCAGCACAAGGATTGCTGGCTGGAATTAACGCTGCTCTTCAAGTTAAAGAAAAAAATCCATGGGTTCCAAAAAGAGATGAGTCTTATATTGGAGTCATGGTTGATGACTTAACAACCAAAGGGGCAACAGAACCATATAGAATGTTTACATCAAGGGCAGAATATCGATTATTGCTCAGAGAGGATAATGCTGATGAGAGATTGACCCCACAAGCCAGGGAGTTAGGGCTGATTGATGATGTGCGCTGGCAAGCTTTTAATGGAAAGTATGAACAGGTTGTTGATGAAAAAAAACGGCTAAAGTCTTTTTGGATTCAATCAGGCGACACTCAGGTGGAAGAGGTTCTTGGAATTAAATTGAATCACGAATACAACTTAGAGGCTTTGCTGAAAAGACCAAACATCAATTACAAATTACTAAGTAAGATCGAGAAAGCTAAACCTTTTTTGGAAGATCGATTGATTATCGAGCAGGTAGAGAATCAGATTAAGTATGAAGGTTACATTAAGAGGCAGTTAGGCGAAATTGAAAAATATCGTAAAAATGAAAATACAAAGCTCTCTTCAAAAATTGACTATAACGAAATTAAAGCATTATCAAATGAAGTAAGACAAAAATTGAATCAGTTCAAACCAGAAACAATAGGTCAAGCCAGCAGAATTCAAGGTGTGACCCCTGCGTCAATTTCAATATTACTTGTATTCCTAAAAACTTACAAAACGCATTCGTGAGTGAACTAGAAAGGTTGCTTTGTGAGGGTGCAGAGCATATGGAAATGACGCTTACAGACTCCCAAGTAGATATGCTCCTCAATTACCATAGGCTTATTGATAAATGGAATAAGGTCTACAATCTAAGCGCAATTCGTGACCCGATTGAGTCAATAAAAAAACATTTTTTGGACAGTCTCTCAATAGTTAAATTCATACAGCCTGGAATCCTATTAGATGTCGGATCTGGTGCAGGTTTGCCTGGAATTGTCATCGCCATTATGAAACCAAATATTAAAGTGTTTACAATAGACAGTGTTGGAAAAAAATGCCGATTTATGCAGATGGTAAAGACAGAGTTATCATTGGGTAACTTAACTGTAATTAATAATAGGGTTGAAAACTTTAACTATGAAGAAACATTTACACAAATAGTATCCAGGGCTTTTTCATCTGCAGAAGATACAATAGAAAAAACTCAGCACCTAATTTCCAGTAATGGACGTTATTTACTAATGAAAGGTGATAATATAGATCAAGAAAATCTTCAAAAACTCGACTCTAAAATTCACTCCATAAGTGTTCCATTTGTCTCAGACAAGAGATCACTTTTAGAAATTAATATATAATTTTATTATGCAAATAGTTGATTCACATTGCCATATTGATCGTCTTGATCTAAAGGCTTTTGGCGGAAGCATTGAATCAATGCTCAAGCATGCTGATGATCTTTCAGTCACTAAATTTCTTTGTGTTTGTATTGATTTAGAGCATTTTGATGAAGTCCATAACCTATCCAAGTCTTACCCCAACATATACTCATCTGTTGGTGTTCATCCCACAGAAGTTAATTGCAAGGAACCATCTGTTGAAGAGCTCCTAGAGTACGCTAAAAGTGATAGAGTGATTGCTATTGGTGAGACAGGTTTAGATTATTTTCATGTAAGAAAGGATGAGGCTGATTGGCAAAGAGATAGGTTTAGAAGGCATATTGCTGCATCTAATGAGTCAGGGAAGCCAATGATTATCCATATGAGAGACTCAAAAGAGGACACGATAGATATCTTATCAAGCGAGAGAGCGGAAAAGGGGGTTATGCACTGTTTCGCTGAGGATTTGGAGACTGCTAAAGCGGCGTTAGATTTAGGATTCTATATTTCTTTTTCAGGCATTCTTACCTTTAAAAGTGCAAAAGAACTAAGGGAGGTTGCAAAACAAATTCCTGCTGATCGTATTTTGATAGAAACAGACTCTCCCTACCTAACACCGGTTCCTTATAGGGGTAAGCCAAATAGCCCAGCTTATACCTACTATGTTGCTGAAAAGCTTGCAGAAATTCGTAGCACGACTATTGGAGAGATTGCCAAAGTAACAACCCAGAATTTCAATCAGCTATTTTTCTCTTGAATTAATGACTATTCATGATGCTCCAAGAATAATCAAGGTTGATGACTTTTCTATTGGTCAAAGACTTGATAATTATTTAATTAAGCAACTTAAAGGAGTCCCTAAATCGAGAATATATCGCATTATAAGAAAAGGCGAGGTAAGAGTTAACAAGGGTAGAAAAAAAGCTGATTATAAACTTAAAGCTGAAGATTTAATTCGCATACCACCAATTAGAACTTCAACCGAAAAGGTTATTAGTCCTTCACAAGGCCTAATAAAGTCTCTCGAGAATGCAGTCCTTTATGAGGACAAAGGGTTGTTAATTATTAATAAAAGTCATGGGATGTCAGTCCATGGCGGCAGTGGGATAAGTGTTGGCATAATTGAAGCATTGAAGTCACAATACAATGAACCAATAGAGCTTGTTCACAGGCTCGATCGTGCGACGTCTGGATGTTTGATTCTTGCAAAAAAAAGATCAGTCCTGAAATCATTACACTCACAGTTGGTTAATCATCAATTGGAAAAACGATATACGGCACTTGTTAAAGATACATGGAGCAAAAAAAGACACACTATTGATGCCCCTATATATCAAAACTCAAGGTACAGTGTTATTGATTCAAAAGGAAAGGACTCTCTAAGTCACTTTCATCCCATTAAAAACTTTGAACTAGGTGAGTTTAATGCTTCACTTGTAGAGGTATTGATAGAGACTGGCAGGACACATCAAATTCGTGTTCATGCAAAGTTTGCTGGGCATCCAGTTGCGCAAGATAATAAGTATGGCGATGGAGCCTTTGATCAGTTTATGAAAAAGAAAGGTCTAAATCGTTTGTTTTTGCATGCGAAGACACTAACTTTTACAAACCCATTGACAAATGAAATTCAGAAAGTAACTGCACCATTACCAACTGATTTAGAGACATTTTTAAAGAAGCTATGAATTCCTACATTCGATTAATGAGATTAAATAGGCCTATTGGCTCATTTTTGCTTTTATGGCCAACTTATTGGGCACTATTCCTGAGTGCTGATGGTTGGCCAGATATAGATTTGTTAATTATATTTTCATTGGGAGTGATTGTAATGAGAAGTGCGGGATGTGTAATCAATGATTATGCAGATCGAGATATTGATAAACACATTAAAAGAACACAAAACAGACCCATAACATCAGGTGAGATCTCATCAAGATCGGCATTAATATTATTTGTAATACTATTGCTGGTGGCCCTTATTCTAGTTTTACAAACAAATCTATTAACAATTCAATTGTCTTTGATAGCAGCTGGACTGGCTACGATTTACCCCTTTACTAAAAGATGGACAAATCTGCCACAACTGGTTTTGGGGGCGGCATTTGGAATGAGTGTTCCAATGGCATTTGCTGCTCAAACTGGAACTATAACCTTAGAAGCAGGACTTATTTTTTTGGCATCCTTAGTTTGGACTTTGATTTATGATACTTTGTATGCAATGGCTGATCGAGATGAGGATTTAAAAATTGGTTTAAAGTCAACTGCAATTCTCTTTAAAAGTTATGATCATGTGGTTATTACCATCCTGCAAGTAGTACTTATTTTGCTATTTGTTGGAATAGGAAATTCCTTTAATTTAGGTCAAATTTTCTATTTTTCGCTAATTATTATTGCTTGTTTGATGATTTATCATCAATTTCTAATGAAAAAACAGCAAAATGAGCAATATTTCAAGGCATTTATTCATAACAATTACATTGGTATGACTGCTTTTGCGGGGATTTTCTTTTCTGTGGCAATTTAGGTGTAAATTCTGTTGTTTTTTTGCAACTTTTTGTCTAATTAAGGCCATTTTTGCTTAATTTTTAGCTTTTTTTCATCAATAAAACTTGACACTCAGTTTTCCTTACTATAAAAAGTGCACCAATCGGCAAAGATGCCGGTTATCTTTATAATTAATGGAGAGAAAATATGTTAAGTAATGTAACTGGTTGGATAAAAAAATTAACAGAAGCAGGCGTCGGTCTTGTTGGACTTGCAATTGTTGTTCAAGTAATATTTGGTTCAAGCGTAGCATTCCTACCTGGTGATGTTATCGCTAATCTAATGGGTATTATTGGCTCACTTGGTGCTGCTGGCTTAGTTGGGTTAGTCACAGCTGGATTGTTATACCAAATCCTCAAGTAAACATTTCATATTAACTCAATGAAAAACCCGCCGTGAGGCGGGTTTTTTTATGCATCATGTAATATTTCTATTATTGTGCTAAGTACTATTAATGCAACATATTGAGTGTTTTTTCCCAAAAATGCAATTTAGAAAACTTGACATAATTAAATTGATACTATAAAAAGTTCATCAATCGGTAGTGATGCTGGTTATCTTTAAACAAATGGAGAGAAGATATGTTAGACAACGTAATTGGTTGGGCAAAAAAATTGACCGAAGCAGGAGTTGCTGTAATTGCACTTGCTGTGGTTGTTCAAATAATCTTTGGCGGTGATGCTGCATTCCTTCCTGGCGATGTAACTGGCAGCCTGATTAATATTATCAGTGAACTTGGCTCTGCTAACTTGGTAGGTCTTGTTGCTGCGGGGTTAATATACAAAATCTTTACTAGGTAACATAGCATGTTAACTCAATAAAAAACCCGCCTTTGAGCGGGTTTTTTATTGACTCAAAGTTTTTTTATATTCCACGGAGTAGTTCATTAATGCCAACTTTTGATCGTGTTTTGGCATCAACCTGTTTCACTATCACTGCGCAATAAAGTGAATAACTTCCATCAGGGGATGGAAGGTTTCCAGAAACAACAACTGATCCAGCTGGAATTCGACCATAACTCACTTCCCCAGTCATCCTATTGTAAATTTTAGTAGATTGGCCAATATATACGCCCATTGAAATGACTGCCCCTTCTTCAACAATGACACCTTCAACTACTTCAGACCTTGCACCAATGAAACAATCGTCTTCAATTATCGTTGGACTGGCTTGCAAGGGCTCTAAAACCCCACCAATGCCAACACCTCCTGATAGATGAACATTTTTACCTATTTGGGCGCAAGATCCGACTGTAGCCCATGTATCAACCATTGTTCCAGAGTCAACATATGCACCAATATTCACATACGATGGCATTAAAACAGTATTAGGGGCTATATATGAGCCTCGTCTTGCGGTTGCTGGAGGGACGACTCTTACTCCAGATGCTTGAAATTCCTTTTCAGTTGTATTGGCATATTTAGAGGGAACTTTATCAAAGTACTGTGTAAAACCTGAAGGCATAGGGGTGTTATCAGCAAGTCTAAAAGAGAGAAGAACAGCCTTTTTGAGCCATTCATTAACATGCCAATCTCCCACACCTTTTTGTTCTGCAACTCTAGCTTTTCCTGAGTCCAGTAAATGTATTGCTTCATTAACAGCATCCTTAACTTCAGGTTTAGCTGTAGCTGGAGTTAAGTGATTCCTATCCTCGAAAGCTGATTCAATAATATCTTTCATGTTTGTCGCTTTTAAAAAAAAGGCAATTATATCAGTTACATTAGTTTTAAGACTATCTAATGATCATGATGATGGTTGTGATGATGTTCATATGTGGCCATTAACTCATGAATTTGATCTGCAAAAAGGTCATTAAATTTTTCATCTTTCAATATTGATTCCGGAAGTCCTTCACAGCAAATGTGATGGTATAAACATAAAACTTGAGTTGACTCCTTCATAACTCGATGGAGATCATGAGACACCATTAAAACAGCACAATTTTGATGTTGATGAATATCCTGTATCAACTTATAGAGCTGCATTTGACCGTCAACATCAAGATTTTGAGCTGGTTCATCTAGTATTAATACATTTGGCTTATTGAGCAGAGCTCTAGACAGCAAAACTTTCTGTAATTCACCACCAGAAAGATCTTTAAGGGGTAAGTCAAGCAATTCGTTTATACCTGTCAAATCAAATGTTTGCTGCATAAAAAATGTATCCAATTTCTGATTTAAAGTAAGAAAGTCTTTTACGGATATAGGTATGTATGGATTTGCAGTGAATGTTTGAGGCGTATATCCAAGTCTGATGTCACCTTTGTAGTTAACAACTCCAGAGTCCTGTTTAATGACACCTAGTAAAATTTTGATTAAGGAGCTTTTTCCTGCTCCATTTGGACCAATCAAGGTGACAAATTCACCTTGGTGAAGCTTAAAACTGACATCATCAAGAATATTCTTGCCATTATGGCTTAGGGTTATGTTGCTGAGAGTTATTAAAGCATCTGACATCAGTACATTTTATATAACATTTATACTTTCAAGCCTAAAATAAGGTGTTAGAAGCGCGAAATTCAAAATCTAGTTTCTAAGAATAGATAGATGGTTTAGATGTAAAATTTTAAATATGAACCAACCTCTCATTTTAGTTGACGGAACAGCATTTTTATTCCGCTCTTACTTTTCAACAATCTCTCAAAATTTGACCAATGAAAGTGGTTTCCCTACAGGTGCCATGTTTGGAGTGGTCAATGCAATCAAGCACTTACAAAGAAAATATCATGATGCAAAATTAATAATGGTTTTCGATGCAAAGGGAACTAACTTTCGTCATGAAATGTTCCCCGAATATAAGGCAAATAGAACTCCTGCCCATGATGACCTAATTGTTCAAATTGAGCCTTTATATAAAATTGTACGCGCTATGGGTTTTCACTTTTTATGTGTAGATGGTGTTGAGGCAGATGATGTGATTGCCACCTTGTCAAAATTTGCAAATGATAAAGGTATTAAAACTATTATCGCTAGTGGCGATAAAGACCTCTTTCAGCTAGTTGGAGAAAATATTCAACAATTAGATATGAAGGGAAAGCTATTTTCAGAGGACGATGTAAAAGAAAAAATGGGCGTAAGGCCAAATCAAATTCTAGATTTATTGGCCTTGACTGGCGATAGTTCTGACAATATCCCCGGGGTTCCAAGTGTAGGCCCTAAGACTGCTGCAAAGTGGCTTGAACTTTATGAAGATATCAATGGAGTTAAAGCTAATGCAGACAAGATTGGGGGCAAGGTTGGAGAAAGGCTAAGAGAATCTTTTGATGTATTGGAACTTTCATACCAACTAGTGAAGCTTAAATTTGACGTGAAACTCCCCTTTAATATTCTTGAAGATGAGCCCGGAGAAAATACCACAGAGCTGATAAAGCTCTACAAAGAATATGGTTTCTCCATGTGGCTCAAACAAATTGATGATCGTGAGCCCATAAAAGATAAGGAGTCAGCTGAGAATAGCAAGGTTGAGACTATTGATTCAAAATTCTCAATGGATGACTACTCAACAGAACTTATTCTGAGTGAAGATGATTTTTCAGCCTTAATATCAAAACTTTCATCAAGTGAATATTTTGTATTTGATCTTGAGACTAACAGCCTTGATTATATGGAAGCTCAAATAGTGGGTTTCGTATTCTTAATTAATAAAAATAGCTACTATTTGCCAGTTGCTCATGATTATTTGGATGCACCAGTTCAAATGTCAAGATCAAGGGTTTTATCATCTTTAAAGCCAATTCTAGAAAGTTCAACAATTGGCAAGATTGGGCAAAATTTAAAATATGATGCCCATGTTTTAGCCAATATCAATATCGATTTAAATGGAATTAGGGATGACACAATGCTTAAATCCTATTGTTTAGATTCAGTAGCTAGTCGTCATAATATGGATGATCTAGCGCTTCATTATCTGGATCATAAGACTATTCAGTATTCAGACGTAGCTGGGAGTGGAAAAAAACAATTGACATTTAATCAAGTTAATATTGAAGAAGCTATGCCGTATGCATGCGAAGATGTGATTGTAACCAATGAGCTTAATAATTTGTTCGAGTCCAAGTTACAACCATTCCCAAAATTGTTAGCGCTATACAAGAGTATTGAGCTTCCCTTAATCAAAGTTATGCTGAGGTTGGAGAGGAATGGCGCTATGTTAGATGAGGCATCACTTTTTAATCAGCAAAATGAGATTAAAAAAGAAATGATGAAAATCCAAACAAAAGCATATGAGATTGCAGGAGATGAGTTCAATTTAGAATCACCAAAGCAAATCCAACAAATTTTATTTAGTGACGAAGGTTTTGGCCTTGAGCCTAAAAAGAAAACGGCAAAAGGACAGCCATCAACAAATGAGGAGGCATTAAAGCTACTAGATCATCCTTTGGTTGACCTTATTATGTCTTACAGAACTCTAACAAAGT
Source organism: uncultured PS1 clade bacterium (assembly GCA_938086805.1). GTDB lineage: Bacteria > Pseudomonadota > Gammaproteobacteria > PS1 > Pseudothioglobaceae > Pseudothioglobus. Next base: position 17,632 of record CALKDH010000001.1, read on the forward strand.
TAAATTCAACGTATTTAGAGGCGCTGCCTAAACAAATAAATAGAAGAACAGGGCGTCTTCATACGTCTTACCATCAAGCGGTAACGGCAACTGGACGACTATCGTCTTCAAAGCCTAATTTTCAAAATATCCCAATTAGAACTGAGCAAGGCGCCAAAATTAGATCAGCTTTTATCGCTGAAAAAGGGAATATTATTCTTGCTGCAGACTATTCTCAAATTGAATTAAGGATCATGGCCCACATTTCTGGAGATCAGAATTTGATTGAGGCATTCAATAAAAATGAAGATGTTCATCGCTCAACTGCCGCACAAGTTTTTGAAACTGAAATTTCGATGGTAACCAAGGATCAGCGCAGAAAAGCAAAGGCTATTAATTTTGGTTTAATTTATGGGATGAGCGCTTTTGGCCTGGCTAAGCAAATTGACGTTTCTAGGACTGAAGCCAAGCAATATATTGATGGCTATTTTGAAAATTATCCTGGAGTATTAAAGTTTATGGAGGAGACGAAGGAAAAAGCAAAATCTCAAGGGTATGTAGAAACAGTCCTTGGTAGGAGGCTTTATCTTCCTCAAATTAACTCTAAAAATAAAATGCTTCAACAGCATGCATTGAGAACAGCAATTAATGCTCCTATGCAAGGATCCTCGGCAGATATCATCAAGAAAGCGATGCTCGATATTCAATCCTGGATAGACAAGGAGAATCTTAAGATCAAGATGTTTATGCAAGTTCATGATGAGCTGGTCTTTGAATTGGACGCAAAAATGTCTGATGCTTATGCAATAGACATAAAAGCACTAATGTCAAATGCACTAAAGTTGAGCATACCGCTTGAGGTGGATGTTGGCATGGGGTCGAACTGGCAAGAAGCTCATTAATTCGAATGTCGGTGTTTTCTTTAAATACCGAAAGTATAATTTGGCGATAGGCTTGCATTCAGATAAATTAAAATTACTGCCTGAAATATAAAAGAAATCACTAGCTGGATTATATGAAAGATCAATTACAACATTTACTTACTAAGTGTATTCAGGATTTAATTTCAAAGGGCACTCTAAATGAGATGCCTTCAAAAATTAGAATTGATCATACCAAGGACAATAGTCACGGTGATTATGCTACTAATATAGCATTAATGCTCTCGAGTCAGGCAAAAATGAGCCCTCTCGAATTGGCACAAATTATTATTGATCAATTAGAACATAGAAGCTTTCTGAAGAAAGTTGAAATTGCAGGTCCAGGCTTTATTAATTTTTTTATCTCACAGGAATCAAGTATCTCAATCATCAATGAGATTATTGATCAGGCTTCCTCTTATGGTAAATCAGACATTGGGCAAGGAAAAAAAGTGCTCTTAGAATATGTGTCCGCTAACCCAACTGGACCTCTTCATGTCGGCCATGGAAGGGGCGCTGCCTATGGTGCAACTGTGTCAAACTTGTTACGAAACGCTGGATTCATTGTTGACAATGAGTACTATGTGAATGATGCTGGAAGACAAATGGATATTTTAACTGTGAGTATTTTTTTGAGATATTTGTCCTTTTGTGGAGAGAAATTAAGGTTTCCCGATAATGGCTATCAAGGCCAGTATATTAATGACATTGCGCAAGTAATTTATGACACTTCTGGAAAGGAATTCCATCTTAAATCAGACTTAATTTTTAAAAATGTATGCAAAGATGGTGCTGAAGGTGGTGATAAAGAGAAACATATCGACCAATTAATTGAGAAAGCTAAATCCAAATTAGGAGGGGGCTTTAAGGCTGTTTTTAAAGTTGGAATTGAAAGCATACTCAGTGGAATTAAAAATGATTTAGCTGAATTCGGAGTCGTGTTTGAAAAATGGTTCTCGGAGCAGTCTCTAATTGATAATGGTCTATCAGAATCCTGTATCTCTAAGCTTAAGAATAGTAAGAACTTATACGAAAAAGATGGAGCATTATGGTTTAAGACAACAAACTATGGTGATGAAAAAGATCGTGTCGTTGTTCGTGATAATGGAAATCATACTTATTTTGCATCTGATATAGCATACCACCTTGACAAGTTAGAGAGGGGTTATGACAAAATCATTAATGTCTGGGGTGCTGATCATCATGGATATATTCCAAGAGTTAAAGCATCAATAGAAGCCTTAGGACATAGCTCAAATAAATTAGAGGTGTTGTTAGTGCAGTTCGCAAATCTTTATCGAGGAGGGAGCAAGGTTCAAATGTCAACTCGAAGTGGTTCTTTTGTTACATTGGAAGATCTAAGAGCGGAAGTGGGAAATGACGCTGCGCGTTTTTTTTATATCCTTCGAAAATCTGAGCAACATATGGATTTTGATTTAGATTTGGCAAAATCTAAAACCAATGAAAATCCTGTTTACTATATTCAATATGCCCATGCTAGAATCTGTTCAGTTTTTAGGCAAGCAGTTGAAAAAGAGATCGAGTTAAATGTGGATCAAGCAAACTTATCACTGCTTATAGAGCAGACTGAAAAGGATATCTTAAGAGAACTGAGTCGTTTTAAGAGTGTTTTAGAATCATCAGCAATTCAATACGAGCCACATCAGCTTGCTTACTATCTCAGAGATCTCTCCACTCATTTTCATAGCTACTATAACGCCTGCAAGTTTATCGTGGACGATAAAAGCCTTACACTTGCGAGGTTATCACTAATTAGTGCCACTCAACAAGTTCTCAAAAATGGACTATCAATTCTAGGGGTAGGTGCTCCAGAGTCAATGTGAATGATCAACAACAAAGGGATGATGCATTAAATTTAAGTGAGTCATTCATTGTTCAAGCTCCAGCAGGTTCTGGAAAAACCGAGCTTATTGCGCAAAGATACTTGAAATTACTGGGCTCAGCTGAGCAGCCAGAAAATATTCTTGTTATGACGTTCACAAATAGGGCGGTAGATGAGCTCAAGCATCGAATTATAAGTTCACTAAATCAAGCCATAAATGAGCCTCCCCTTGAGAAATATAAACGAACAACTTATGACCTTGCTAGCAAAGTCTTAAACCAATCTGTTAAGAGAGGATGGGATCTTATTAATCACCCTTCTCGGTTAAAAATAATAACAATCGACTCACTTTCTAATCTAATTGTATCCAGATTTCCATCGCTTGAACAATTGGTTCCTCCAAGAACCATGGTTGATTCATTTGAGTATGACACAATTTATCGTAGGGCTGCAGAAGAAACATTGCTACTAATAGAGGATGATGAATATCAAAAAACTATTTCATCAGTCTTGCTCTATCTTGACAATGATGTTGATAGATTCTATCGACTTGTAGAACAGATGCTGAAAAAAAGAGAGCAGTGGCTCCCAAAAATATATGCTGAAGGCGCTTTAGATATAAGCTATATCGAAGATTTCTCATGTGAGTTGATTGCTGAACATCTCAATTCACTCAGAGCTAAGGCTGACACAATACTTAGTCCTAATTTTTTCTCTCTCCTTAAACAAAGCAAAAGAGATGATGTATCAAAAATCATAAAGCTCCCTGGCAAAGAGGTTGATGATTTAGGAAAATGGCAAATTATTTCTGAACTATTAATAACTAAAAGTAAAAGTAACTGGAGAAAGAGCGTTGATGTGAAAATGGGCTTTCCTCCAGAATTAAGAGAAGAGAAGATCAGGTTTAAAGAAATTCTAGAGGACCTAAAATCACAATTCGAGTTCAAAGAACTACTCATTAATTTAGATTATTTGCCAAGTAGCAGTCTTCCAAGCCAGATAAAAAATTCTATTTCAGATATTATTCAAGTTTTAAAGTTAAGTGTTGCAAAGCTCAACATAATTTTTGATCAGGAAAAATTACAAGACTTTTCTGAGGTCAATATTCAGGCAATAAATGCTCTAGACAGTCGAGATAAGATAAGTGATATTGCTTTGCTATTGGATTATCAAATTAATCATATTCTGATTGATGAATTTCAAGATACTTCATACTCACAATTCAATTTAATTGAGCGGCTTATAGATGGATGGCAAAAAGGAGATGGAAAAACTATGTTTTTGGTTGGTGATCCAATGCAATCAATCTATAAATTTAGAGAATCTCAGGTTGGAATATTTATTAATGTTGCACGAAATGGAATTGGTAGTCATAAGATTAAACCTTTAAAACTAAAGGCAAACTTTAGATCAAATAAAAGTATAGTGGAAACAAATAATGAAATTTTCTCTAGAATTTTTCCAGATAAAGATGACTTAATTAAAGGTGCAATTCAATATTCAAGTTCATATGCGTTTTCTAAAAACGAACAACATGAAGCGGTTTCGTTTTACCCATTTGGCCCTAATAATGATCTAGGAGAGGCTGAACAAATATTTAAAATTGTTAATCAATCTCTTTTGAAAGACCCTGAGAAAGAGATTGCTATTCTGGTTAGGTCAAGATCTCATCTTGCAGAGATTTCATCAGTTCTTCAAAAAAATAATATACATTTTGAAGCTCTAAATACTCAAGCTTTAAGATCCAATCTCTTTACAAGAGATTTACTGAGTTTGACAAGAGCTCTTCTAAGCTTGGGAGATAAGCTGGCATGGCTGTCTCTGCTAAGATCCCCCTGGTGCGGTTTGAATTTGAGTGATTTGTTAATTTTAAGTCAATCAAACGATCAAACTATTTTTACCCAGTTAAAGGATTTAGAGACCAAAGAGGGGATGAGTTTTGATGGCATTAAAAGGGGTCGGCATATATACTTTGCAACACAAGATGCTATTTTTTCTGAAGGTAGGTTTTCTTTTGTTGAGCGGCTCTCTTATGTGATGAGTCAGCTATTTAATGATAACGAACTCACAAGTTTACAAAGAACGATTAAAGCTCAATTCCTTGAAGTTCTGAATCATTGTGAGATGAATGAAAATCTTAATATTCAGGTGATTGAGTTAATGCTGCAGAATCTCTATGCACCCTCTCAAGTTTCAAATGTGAAGTTGATGACTGTTCATCAGTCAAAGGGTTTGGAATTCGATACAGTTATTATTCCAGGACTTGGTAAAAAAGGAAGGAGTGATGATCTTCCTTTAATGCAATTTCAAGAATTTCCAAATAACAAGGTTTTATTGTCACCAATAAAGTCTTCCTATGACAAAAAGGAGAATGAAACATACCTTTATTTGAAGCATTTACAAATGCAGCAATCACACTTTGAGTTGATGAGGCTTTTGTATGTTGCAATGAGTCGAGCTAAAAATAAAGTTCACTTGTTGGGCTGCTTATCAAAAAATGGAAAGGCAGTAACTGGATCATTTCTATCTTTGCTTAATAAGTACTATGAAAAAGATTTAGAATTAAATCTAGAACAGAGTGAACAAAGCCATGGTGAGCTTAGCGCACCAAAACTTTTAAGAGTCAAAAATCTAGATACTAAATCTATTCACAGAAATAGCATAACTGAGGAGAAAAAAAACCCTCCAAAAACCCTCGATGTAATTTATCAGGGGTCAATTGGGACAATCATTCATCACTATTTGGAGCATGGAGAGTTCAATCCTTCTATGCTTGCAGTTGAAACAAGACTGCGAGAAATGGGGGCTCCATCAAAATTACTAAAGCAATTCTCATGTTCCATTATAGAAATACTCTCAAAAACAAAGCATGACGAACATTTTGAATGGATTTTTAAAGATAGAGAATCAACCGAAGTAGAGTCAGAGTTCAGAACTGCAAGCGAATCCATAGTTATTGATCGACTATTCATTGAGGATGGAACTTTATGGATTATTGATTTCAAATCAGCATCACTTAATAAAGGTGAGACTCTGAATGAATTTATTGATCGACAAAAATTTTCACATCAATCCCAGATAAAAAAATATACAGAGGTTTTAGCAAATTTTTATGACCTTACCACTAAAGCAGCGATATATTGCCCTGCAGAAAGTCAATTAATTTTATTCTAATCAATAGTAAAGGAAAATAACTGGACAAAGCGTCCAATTCCTCATATGATGTCAGCCAATTCTTTTATCATTTATCTCTATGTCTAAGCGAAATAATAATGTTGGTTGGACTGACTATACTCAGAAGTACGGCGGGCGGAAAATAAAAACTATCAATCCAGATGTTCAAAGTGGTTCTTCTGTTTTGTTTGAAAACTTTGAGGATATGCAGTTGGCTCTTGAGGGTAATTACCCTGGTGTAGATTATGGCACGCATGGACTATCAACACAGAAAGCCTTTGAGGAGGCTATCTGTAGACTAGAAAATGGACATAGAGCATATGCATTTCCGTCCGGAATCAATGCGATCACAAACACTCTAATGGCATTCACTAAAAGTGGTGATGAGGTTTTGCTCTGTGATAATGCCTATGGACCAACTAAGAGATTTTGTCACAATATTCTTGCCAAATATAATGTTAAGACAACTCATATTGAATCCAATATAGGTAGGGAGATAAGTGCTTACTTTAATGACAAAACAAAGCTTATTTTTCTAGAGTCGCCCGGCTCTAATACATTTGAGATTCAGGATATATTAGAAATTGTTAAGGCAGCCAAAAAAGCTGGAATAATGATAATTATTGATAGTACATGGGCTACTCCGCTCTATCTGAAGTCACTTGATCTTGGAGCTGATGTCGCCATTCAATCGGTCACAAAATACATCTGTGGGCATTCAGATGTTTTGATGGGGTGTGCTACTGTCAATGAAAAGTATGCTGATGAATTTGCGAACTATTTTCAAACTGTTGAAAATTATACTAATCCTCAAGATTGCTATTCAGCACTAAGAGGCCTAAGAACTCTTAAAGTCCGATTAGAGGAGCATGAGAGATCAGCCTTTGAGGTTGCGTACTGGCTTGAAAAGCAGGCGATTGTGGATTGTGTGATTCATCCTGGACTGGAGTCACACCCTCAACACTTGCTATGGAAGAGGGATTTTTTAGGAGCATCAGGACTATTCTCCTTTACGTTCAAAAAGCACTACTCAGCTGATCAAATTGCTAAATTTATTAACTCTCTTGAAATGTTTGGTCTTGGGTTTAGTTGGGGTGGTTATAAAAGTCTTCTGACCGCGAGACCCTATGAGCGCGATGGTAAATGGCTTCATGATGGTAAGCATGTGATCCGCCTAAGCATAGGGCTAGAGGAAACTAAAAAATTAATAGAAGATTTGGATCAAGCCTTTAAAAAACTTTAGTTATTTATGGGCCAGCTCCCTTTTATCATTAATCACAGTAATGCGTTGCATGTGCCTAAGTTTAGGTAAATAGTCACATACAGCGTAGTGCTGGGTAATTCGATTATCCCAAATCGCGACGGAGTCATCTTCCCATTGAAATCTCACTTGAAATTCAGGTTTATTCATATGTTGATACAGGAATTGTAAGATATGATCGCTTGGACCCTGATTTTCATTGACGATATTGCGTGTAAATGATTGGTTGACATTGATATATTTGAGACCAGACACTGGATGTGTCTCAATAACTTTGTGAACGGCTGATCCGACATCTTTCAGAGCGTTGTTTACTGATTCAACACCCCCGTCCCTGAGATAGTCATTTCTAAATGTACCCATATCATGGATTGCTTCTAGATTTTCTAGATATTGTTTCCAGCCATCTGGTAATTGGTCATAGGCAGCACTCATGCTTGCCCAAAGGGTATCTCCTCCAAATTTTGGTACTTTAACGCCATGGAGAATGCTAGCAAAAGGAGGGTTTGACTTAAATGTTAGGTCTTTGTGCCAGTCAGCTGTATCTGGTTTATTATTAGCATCATTTCTCAAGAGAACAATGCTTTGATAACCCTCAACATGAGGATAGACAGGGTGTCCAGGGTCAATTTCTCCCAAGCTTTCGGCAAGATGCATGTGAGATTTAGGTGAAAGCTCTTGATTACGAAAAAAAATCACCTGATACTTAATCAGTGAATCATAGATTTGATCAATAGTTTGAGCATCTAAGTTATTTAGTGACACTCCTGAAATTACTGCTCCAATCGAGGGCGTTAGTGGATCTGCTTTAAACATTCTTAACTCCATTTTTTTCGAATTTTATACAAAAAAACTGACTAGTTAGTTTTTTTTGAAAACCACCATAGTAACACAATGAGTTGCAATATTAGTAAGGGAAGAACTGACAACAGAACGACTTCCCAACTAAAATTAAAGACAAACCATCCAGCTGAAAGTGCGGCTAATGCCTGAAAACCAAACACTAAGAAGTCGTTAATCGATTGAGCCTTAAATTTTTCATTTTCATTGTAGGCTTGTGGAAGTAGGTTAGTTCCACCTATAAAAAGAAAGTTCCATCCAAGTCCAAGTAGAGCGAGGGACCACCAATAGTTTGCCAGTGCATGACTAATAAAGGCGATGAAAACGGAGAAAAACATTAACAAAACACCAATTAGCATCATTCTTGTCAGTCCAATAAATCTGACTATGTAGGCTGTAAAAAGTGAGGGTAGAAACATTGCAATGACATGACTTTGAAGAACAAGTTTGGTGTTATGAAGTGAATGCCCATCCATAACATGCATACTTACAGGTGTAGCAGTCATAATGAAACTCATGACAACATAACCAGTCGTTGCAGCAGAGACAGCAACAATAAAGGAGCCTTGCTGAATGATGCTCATTAACGGACGCTTTGACCTATCCATTTGCTCCTTAAATTCTACTACTGGCTCAAAAAAGGTCATCAAAATAAATGCAACTATGAAAAGGAGCGCCAGCAATAAAAATGACCCTATAAATTCAGTCTCTAGGATGCTTTTTCCAAAAGTTGCAATTTCAGTTCCAAGAAATGCAGAAACTAAGCCTCCAAGAAGAACCACCGCAGTTGCTGAAGCTCTTTGCTCTTGACTCACACTTTCAATAGCTGCAAAACGAAATTGCATCATAGTTGCGACTGTAGCACCAAGGCAAAAACTAGCAAAACTAAACAGAAAGAATATTTCCTGAGCTATTGAAACAATACACAGCCCAATTAGAATGATCGAATAGATGCACGCACTTAAAAAAACTTTTTTTCGGCCATAGATTGACATCAGGCGAATCACAGGAATAACGCTAAGGGCAGTCCCTACAACAATAGTTGCAACTGGAAGTGTTGATAAACTTTTCGTTGGGGCGAGTTCACTACCAATGATTCCTGCAACAAAAACCATGAAAACACTTAATGACATAAATAGGGATTGACAGGCAGTCAAAATCCATACATTTTTTGGGAGAGTCAACATTGTGAACTAGATTGTTATTTTTTCTGAGGTCGTTTCCACTTGTCTATGGTCGACTGTTTATTTCTACTCACAGTAAGTTTATTATCTGGAGCATTTTGCGTAATGGTTGAGCCTGCTCCAATAGTAGCATTTTTACCAATACTAACAGGAGCAACTAGTTGACTATTAGAGCCAATGAATGCGCCATCTTTAATTTCAGTTTGATGCTTGTTTGAGCCATCATAATTGCAGGTAATCACACCAGCACCAATATTTACATCGCTTCCAATTTTGCTGTCACCTACATAGCTCAGATGTGAAATTTTAGAATTGTTACTGACTGATGATTTTTTGATCTCAACGAAGTTACCAACTTTTGAATGATTTCCTATAGTCGTATCGGGTCGAATTCTGGCAAAGGGGCCAATAGAAGTGCTGGAACCAATAGTAGAATTTTCAATAATTGAATTTGGCAAGATAACTGCATTATCGCCGATTTTAGAATCTTTTATAATGCAATTAGGCGAAATTAAAACATTATTTCCTAAAACATTGTCTCCCTCAAAGACAACATTAATATCAATAGTGCAGTCATCTCCAAACTTTAAATTGCCTCGACAATCAAAACGGCTAGGGTCCATAAGAGTCAGGCCTGATGACATAAAATTTTCAGCCTGTTTCATTTGATAGAGTCTTTCAGCTTGGGATAGTTGTTTTTTGTCATTTATACCCATGACCTCATCTGCACTTTCACATATAAATGAAGCAATATTAACATTATCTTTGACAGCTATTTCAACAATATCAGTCAGATAGAATTCTCCTTGAGCATTATTGGTCTTCAATTCATTCAAATACTTCTTTAATAGGGAGCCCTTAAGTGCCATGATTCCGGTATTGATTTCTTTAATCTTTAGATCAGTCTCACTGGCGTCTTTTTGTTCAACGATTGATTTAATTAATCCATTTGTATCTCTAATGATTCTTCCATATCCAAAAGGATCATTTAACACAACGCTTAAAAGTGAGAATCCATTGGTTCGAGCTTTTTTGAGTAACTCTTCTATTGTTTTGCTTTGCAGAAGTGGCACATCTGCATAAAGTATAAGGCATATGGAGTTTTCCTCAATAAATGGAATGGCTTGCTTCACAGCATGACCAGTCCCCAGCTGTTTTTCTTGAAGTACCCAATTAATTTTACTTTCCGTTATTGCTGATTTGACAGACTGAGAGTTATGACCAACAATGATATTCATTTTTTCTACGTGATTTTTTGCAACATCTACAACGTGTTGAAGTAGATATTTATTGCCAACTTTATGGAGCACTTTGGAAGTTTGAGACTTCATTCTTTTGCCCTGACCAGCGGCTAATATGATGGCATTGTTCATCTTAATATTTGGCTAAAATCTTTCGTAAAGGAATAATGATTGGGTTAATTTTCTTTAATGTTACCCTTTGTAACATTTAAAGGCCAAATTAAAAAAGATTTTGTAATGCCTCTGTAGTATTTCAACTTTATAATTCTCAACTAATTTTACTAAATGATTCAATAAATCAATGTATAAGAAATTGACCGCAGAGCTACTTGGTACTTTTATTCTGGTATTCGCAGGAACTGGGGCGATCATGATTAATGATATTGCTCAAGCAATCGGCCATGTAGGCATAGCATTAACTTTTGGATTCGTAATTGTAGCTTTGATCTATAGTTTTGCGCATGTTTCTGGGGCTCATTTCAACCCAGCGGTCACAATAGCATTTTGGTCGATGGGCGAATTCAATAAGAGAAATGTACTGCCCTATATTACAGCTCAAATAATTGGTGGCTTGTTAGCTAGTTTGTGTCTTTATTATCTGCTATCAGAAAATTTTACTGACGTATCTGAAGTAAGCTATTTGGGGGCAACGATTCCTAGTGGCTCTGTGTCACAATCTTTTGGATTTGAATTTATTCTGACCTTTATCTTGATGATTGTCATCTGTGCATCAGCTGTTCATGGAAAAGCTACAAAAGATTTTGCTGGCTTGGCAATTGGACTTACCGTTGGCCTTGAGTCAATGTTTGCTGGCCCAATAACAGGGGCAAGTATGAATCCTGCTAGGAGCATAGGGCCAGCAGTCATTAGCGGAAATCTTGAGCATCTGTGGTTATATATTGTTGCTACTATTCTTGGTGCTATATTGGCATCCATGGTTTTCTTGAAAGTTTTTAAATCTGATACATAAGCTATTTTTTATGATTAAAAAAGTTTTGATTCTATGCACTGGTAATAGTTGTCGGAGCATCATTGCAGAGGCACTAATTAACAATGAATTTAAAGGGAAAGTAGTGGCGTGCTCAAGCGGAGTTTCCGCCAGTGGAATGGTTAATCCAAATGCGAAAAAAATTCTCCAGTTAAACAACATTTGGAGTGACGAATACCATTCCAAGGTGATAGAGTCTGTAATGCACCTATCATTTGATTTAGTAATTACAGTTTGTGAGAATGCAAGTCAAACTTGCCCAGTATTTCCTGGCAATACTCCAGTTACCCATATGGGTTTTGATGATCCAGATGGCAAAAGTTTTGAGTCGTTTGAACTTTGCTTCAATCAGATTAAAGAAAACTTATTGCCCTTTATCAAGACTTATTTTGATGATGTTAATTGATGCAATAAAAATATTCAACCATTCTCAATCTAAGTGGTTATATTAAGCCTAATTTAATAGGTTTTTTTGGTAAGATGTGATGGAAGACATGAATTAAATTCAATTGATTTAGATTTATTACAAATAATTACACACAATCAATTTACAACTTCTATAATGCGCATTTTTATCGTTATTTGATAAAAATTTTGTTTTTAGTTCCATTACCTTTTTTAACTATTAGGAGTAGTTTAGAGTTATGAATCGAAAAGACAACATCACAAGTTTATTCGGCAAATCGCCAATAAGTCCACTTCAGAAGCATATGAAACAAGCACACTCATGCCTCAAAGAGTTTCGTGTATTTGCTAAGGCCGCTAATTCTCAAGATTGGGAAAAGGCTCAAATAGCGCATATCTCTATCGGTAAAAAAGAGCAAAAAGCAGACGTTCTTAAGAAAAAATTAAGAATGAATCTGCCTAGCACATTTATGATGCCTTTTTCTAGAAGGGATTTGTTAGATGTTCTCTTAATCCAGGATTCGATTGCTAACATTACAAAAGACTTGGCAGGTTTGATGATGTCAAGAAAAATGGTTTTTCCAAAAGAATTTGCGAATGATTTTTTAGATCTGTCGAAGTTATGTATCAAAACTTCAGCTGCTGCATTGGATGCTATTAATGAGTTAGATGAGCTTTTAGAGACTGCATTTAGTAGTCGAGAGCGCAAAATTGTTGACACAATGATTAAAAAGGTTAATGAATTGGAGCATGAAACAGATGTTGCTCAAGAGTTAATAAGGAACAAGCTCTACTTGCTTGAGGCGTCATTACCTCCTGTCGATGTAATGTTTTATTATCGGGCCATTGAGTGGCTTGGTGAGACTGCAGATGCTGCTCAAAAGGTAGGTTCGCGTTTCGAAGTTATGTTAACTAAATAGGAGCGCATCATGGAAATCATCATTCAAAACAGTGATATTCTTATCATGTTGGCCATTGGATTTGGTCTGTTTATGGCATGGGGTATTGGTGCAAACGATGTAGCCAATGCAATGGGCACTTCGGTTGGCTCAGGCGCTATAACATTTAGGCAGGCAGTCATTATTGCCGTTATTTTTGAGTTCGCCGGTGCTGTCTTGGCTGGTGGAGAGGTCACAGCTACAGTTCGCAAGGGCATCCTTGATGCTGGAGCATTTACATCCAATCCAGAGTTATTAGTCTATGGAATGCTTGCATCACTCTTAGCAGCTGCAACATGGCTTTTAATTGCGTCATCATTAGGCTGGCCAGTCTCAACCACTCATTCAATTGTTGGTGCAATTGTTGGGTTTGGAGCAGTTGGAGTCGGCATAGAAGCGGTCTCATGGGACAAAGTGTATGCCATTATTGCAAGTTGGGTAGTCTCCCCCCTAATTGCAGGAACAATGGCAATCATTATTTTTAAAAGCCTACAGCGTCTTGTAATTGATACTGAAAATCCTTTAGAAAATGCAAAAAAATACCTGCCTTTTTATGTCTTTTTTGTGGGTTTTGTGCTCTCTTTGGTAACGCTTTTAAAAGGGCTTAAACATGTTGATTCATTGAAACATCTCGGTAAAGATTTGCCTACAAGCATGATGATAGCGACTTTAGTTGGAATACTGGCAGCTATTATTGCTGCAATCATAATTAGGCGCATTAAAACTAATCCTGAAGATGATAATGAGTTTTCCTATGCGAATATGGAGAAATTATTTGGTGGATTGATGGTGATTACAGCCTGCTCAATGGCTTTTGCACATGGTTCAAATGACGTTGCAAATGCTATTGGACCGTTAGCTGCAGTCTATAGTATTGTAGAGTCAGGTGGTCAAATCGTTTCAAAGAGTGCGCTACCCTCTTGGATCCTGCTTGTAGGGGGCGGAGGTATAGTCTTTGGCCTTGCAACTTTTGGATTCAGGGTGATGCGAACTATAGGTAAAAATATTACTGAACTTACCCCAAGCCGTGGATTTTCTGCAGAACTCGCTGCAGCAACAACTGTTGTATTTGCCTCCTATACAGGTCTTCCAGTTTCAACAACCCAGGTGCTTGTTGGCGCTGTTCTTGGAGTAGGTATTGCCAGAGGTGTGGCATCACTAAACTTGAGAGTTATTAATAGAATATTTCTCTCTTGGCTTATTACGTTGCCAGCTGGAGCAATAATGTCGATTCTGTTTTTCTTCACACTTAAGGGTATTTTTAGTGCCTAGAGCGTATAATTCGATGATCATTTTATTTAAATAAGACTATGACATTAGAAGAGGTGCAAGCAAAACTAGAGAATGGAATAGAAGGCTCCGAAGTCGTAATGGAGGGTGATGGCTGTAACTGCTCAGCAGTCATTGTCTCCTCAGCATTTGATGGTTTATCTTTGCTGCAAAGGCAGAGGCTAGTTTTGGGCTTGGTTAAGGAAGAAATAAAGAGTGGAGAGCTTCACGCTTTGAGTGTCAAAACATTTACCCCAGATGAGAGATAGTATATAATTCACTCCTTTTTTAGAAACTTGAAGATATAACGTTATGCAAACAGATATTCATCCTTCATACCAAACTATTAAAGTTGTGTGCAGTTGCGGAAACTCATTCGAGACACGCTCAACTTCAAGTAAAGACGAAATACATCTTGATGTTTGTTCAAGCTGCCATCCATTCTATACGGGAAAGCAAAAAATTATGGACACTGCTGGCCGTGTTGAAAAGTTCAAGTCACGTTACGGCGCTTTCAAACGTTAATTTCAAATTAAGGCACACTTAAAGCCACAAATGTGGCTTTTTTTGTGTCAGAAGGAAACTAAAGAATAAGTAATTAAATTGATATAATCAACTATTTTTGAGACAACATAATGGCATTTGACTACATTAATGCTTTACTGAAAAAAGAGGTAACTCGGACACCTATTTGGGTCATGAGGCAGGCAGGGAGATATTTGCCTGAATACCGTGCTACAAGAAAAAAAGCGGGGGATTTTTTAACACTTTGTAAGTCAAGTGACTTGGCTTGCGAGGTGACACTTCAGCCTCTTGAGCGCTTTGATTTAGATGCAGCTATTCTTTTTTCAGATATCTTAACGATTCCAGATGCAATGGGACTTGGACTTCACTTCGTAGAGGGAGAGGGTCCAAAGTTCACTAATCCCCTCAACACGCTTCAAGACATTGAAAATCTGAAAAAACCAGATGTGTCTCAAGAGCTCTCTTATGTTAGTGAAGCCGTCTCTGTTATTAAAAAAAATCTGAAGGGTAGAGTCCCACTCATAGGTTTTACCGGGAGCCCCTGGACCTTAGCTACTTACATGATTGAGGGTGGATCCAGTAAGACTTTTTCAAAAGTTAAAGGTCTGATGTATGAGAATCCAAAGCATATGCATCAGCTTCTCGATGTGCTTGCTGATACTATTATTGATTATCTAAATTCTCAAATTGAATCTGGTGCTGATTCCGTTATGATTTTTGATACCTGGGGTGGCCTTTTAAATAAAGAGAGTTATGAAAACTTTTCACTAAGGTATATGTCAAAAATTGTTGATGGAATTACTCGAGAATACGAAGGAAAGATAATTCCAGTTACGCTCTTTACAAAAGGTGGCTCGGCTTGGCTTGAGCAAATTGCAGATACTGGCTGTGATGCGATTGGCATTGACTGGACCATTGAGATAGGCGAAGCAGAGAGAAGGGTGGGTGGTCAGGTTGCACTTCAGGGTAACCTCGATCCGTCAGTACTCTTCGCATCACAAGAGGTAATAAAAACTGAAGTGAATAAAATCCTAGGGCAGTTCAAAGGCTCAACTGGGCATGTATTTAATTTAGGCCATGGAATTACACCCGAGGTTAATCCAGAGAGTATGAAATTCTTAGTTGATGCAGTGCATTCATATTCAAAATAAAAAATCAGTTAAATTGAGATCTAGTTGCACTATGTTAAAATTAATTTAAATAAAAAGAAATAATACTATGTCACGAATTTATGATATTTTTAAAAAACTTGATGAAGCTGATCAAACAGCCTTTATTCCCTTCATCACTGCGGGAGATGGTGGTTTAGATAATTGTGAGGCACTTGTTTTTACCTTGGCCGATAGCGGTGCTGATATTATTGAATTAGGAATGCCGTTTTCTGACCCAATGGCTGATGGGCCAGTGATTGCAAAATCTCATGAAAGAGCCGTGGCTGATGGCATTGATCTCAATGATGTTTTTGCCATTGTTGAAAGATTTAGAGAGCATAATCAGACTACCGGTATTGTCTTAATGGGCTATACCAATCCAATTGAAGTTTACGGGTTTAAAGATTTTGCAGCCAGAGCTGATGAAGCTGGTGTGGATGGAATTCTGGTTGTTGATATGCCACCTGAAGAGGTGGCAGATCTCAAAAAAGAACTTGATGAATTTAACATTGATTTAATTTTTTTAGTGGCGCCAACAACAACAGATGAGCGTTTAAAGCTGATTTCAAAGATCGCAAGTGGATACATTTATTATGTTTCACTGAAGGGAGTTACAGGTGCTGGTAATTTAGATGTTGACTCTGTTAACTTCCACTTAAAAAGAATGAGAAACTACATCCAGCTCCCTGTTGGGGTTGGCTTTGGAATTAAAGATGCTGAAACAGCTAAGCAAGTTGGAGAAAATGCAGATGCTGTGATTGTTGGAAGTGCTCTGGTTTCAATCGTTGAGGAGCTGTCTTCTGATAAAGATAGAATGGTCACTAAGGTTGGGAATCTAGCTAAAGAGATCTCTAACGCAATTACATAAACAAGGTTAAGTATGAGTTGGCTAGAAAAAATAATGCCATCAATTGGCAAGAATGCTAAAAAGAATATCCCCGAAGGCCTTTGGAGCAAGTGTCCTGAATGTAATCGAGTACTCTACCAAGAGGAGCTAGAGCGCCTACTCTATGTTTGTCCAAAGTGTAATCACCATTTAAGGATTTCTGCTAGAAAAAGACTCGAGAGTTTCCTCGATATGGAAAATCAAGTTGAGTTAGCCGCAAATGTTCAATCAACAGACCCCTTAAAATTTAAGGATCAAAAAAAATATAAGGACCGTTATCAGGACGCACAAAAATTTACAAAAGAAAAAGACGCTTTAGTTGTTAAAAGTGGTTTTTTGAAGGGATTACCAGTTGTCACAGCGGCCTTTGACTTTAGTTTTATGGGCGGTTCAATGGGATCAGTTGTAGGTGAGAAGTTTGTTAGGGCTGCTAATTCAGCTATAGAGAACAATCAACCTTTCATTTGTTTTTCTGCCAGCGGAGGAGCGCGCATGCAAGAAGGATTGTTTTCTTTGATGCAAATGTCTAAAACCTCTCTGGCTGTGAAACTATTGGCTGATAAAAAAATTCCTTTCATTTCTGTTTTAACAGACCCTACGATGGGTGGAGTCTCAGCAAGTCTTGCAATGCTTGGGGATATTCAGATTGCTGAACCTAATGCGAGAATTGGATTTGCTGGTGCAAGGGTGGTTGAGCAGACAGTTCGGGAGGAGCTTCCTGAGGGCTTTCAAAGGAGCGAATTTTTGCTTGAGAAGGGCGCTATTGATATGATTGTCCATCGTTCGGAATTAAGAAATAAAATTTTTCAATTGCTCTCAGCACTTCACACCCAATCATAGATTTGTTTGACATTAAGTTTACATTTTGAAAATATACTTAGCTAATCCTAGGGGTTTTTGTGCTGGAGTCGACAGGGCCATAGAGATCGTTGAACGAGCGATTGAAAAACATGGCTCGCCTATTTATGTCAGACATGAGGTTGTTCACAACAAGTATGTGGTTGATAATTTAAAGAATAAAGGCGCTATTTTTGTAGATGAAATTTCTGAAGTTCCAGAGGGAAGTGTTGTAATCTTCAGTGCACATGGGGTTTCACAGGCAGTTCGAAGAGAGGCTAGTAATACCTCAGCTATTATTTATGATGCAACCTGTCCGCTGGTTACTAAGGTGCATAAAGAGGTAATTCGTCGCCAAAAAAATAATCATCAAGTGATACTTATTGGTCACGCTGGCCATCCAGAAGTAGAGGGAACTCTAGGCCAGTCCATTGATTCACACAACATCACTTTAGTTGAATCGGCCAGTGACATTGAAGACTTAAATTTTAATCAAGAAAGAGATATTTCATACACTACTCAAACGACCCTATCTGTTGATGATACAAAAGAGGTAATTGAGGTATTACAAGAAAAATTTCCTAACATACAGTCTCCAAAAAAGAGTGATATTTGCTATGCAACACAAAACCGTCAGGATTCAGTAAAAGAGGTCATGAAGCATTCGGAAATCCTCTTAGTGATTGGCTCAAAAAACTCTTCAAACTCAAATCGTCTTAAAGAAATTGCGGATAATCAGGGCAAGCCAGCCTACTTAATAGATAGCTCTGATGATATCAAGGATCAATGGTTAGAAAATATTGCATCAGTTGGAATTACAGCAGGCGCTTCAGCCCCGGAGATTTTGGTGCAAGAGGTGGTTAGTTTCTTGGCGTCCCAGGGAAGGCATGAGATTATAGAGGTAGATGGCGCAAAAGAATCTGTTAATTTTCCTGTTCCTGCATCTTTAAAAAATTAATTGATAGGAAATTAAACAATGAAAAAATATAATATTTATGGAATGGGCGCTGCAATCGTAGATACTGAGGTTGTTGTGAGTGATGCCTTTATTAAAGAAAATGATATTGGTAAAGGGCTGATGACTTTGGTTGATGCAGAGAGACAAAAATATCTTTTAGACTCTCTTACGACTCAGCGTGTACCTGTAAAGATGAGTTGTGGCGGTTCGGCTTGCAACTCCGTTGTTGCAGCAAGTATGTTCGGTTCAAGCACCTTCTTCTCTGGCAAGGTGGCTAATGATGATGTTGGTGACTTTTTTGTAAAAGACCTCAATAAATCTGGAGTTGATTTTCATCAGGTTGACCCATCAAGTGGAGTTACTGGAAAATGCCTGGTCATGGTTACGCCAGATGCAGAAAGAACGATGAACACTAATTTGGGCGCGAGCCTCGAGCTGACATATCGTGAAGTTGATGAAGAAGCGCTAGCCAATTCACAGTGGCTATATATTGAAGGATATGTTGTGACTGATGATCAAAGAACTGCGGTTGCAAGGGATGCTATGAGGTTCGCAAAAGACAATGGCGTTAAGACTTCCCTAAGCCTTTCTGATCCTTTTGTTGTTGAGGTATTTGCAGATAATATTAAAACTATAATTGGAGATGATGGTCTTGACTTAATTTTTTGTAATGGGGATGAAGCAAGAAGCTTTACTGATACTCATACTATTGAGGCAGCTGCAGAGGGCTTAAAAAAATATGCAAAGACTTTTGTGATTACTAGGGGTCCTGGAGGATCATTAGTATTTGATGGTGCTAATCTAATTCATACTGAAGGGGTTTTAGCAAGTGCAGTAGATACCAATGGCGCAGGAGATATGTTTGCTGGTGCATTCTTACATGCAATTACTCAGGGCAAGGACTTTTCTTGGGCCGCTGGCTTTGCTAATGCGGCATCTTCCCGAGTTGTTAGTCAGTTCGGACCTAGAATTAATTCAATTGAATATATAAGCCTTAAACAACAATTTAAACTAAGTTAGACATCATATGACTTTGATTTAGCCTGAAACTATTGTAAATTCTTTTCACATTGTTTATCATGTACTTAGAATTGTTAGTAATTAAGGGTAACTTATTAAATTATGGCAAAAGCAGTATCAAGATTGTTTCAGCTTAGAAAGGCTCTCTATGAGTGTGAGAAAGAGTTTGGGTTGGCCGGTTATTCAGAAGTTGAAAAGGCAGTTTTTTCTTACATTAGTTCGAATGCTAATGCGACCATCACTTCAATTAAAAATGACCCCTATTTTAATAAATACTCCTTATCGACAATTAAAAGAGCGGTTCTTTTCTTAACTTCTAATGAAATTATTAAGGCTGAACAGTCAACTTTGGACAAAAGGGAGATGCTTTTGACGCTGCAATCTTAGCAGCAAAGAGTTAAAGTGAGCGTTGCCTATAGATATCTCACTAAAAAAAAGTACAATAGGATTCGACTGATTCTGCTAGAAGCGATTAATAAATTAATACAGAGGATTGAATCTTACTTGCAGTTAAAAGGGTGTTGCCCTAAAACAATTAGGAAGAAAAACCTAGATGAAGCATTAATCTGCATACTTCAAAAATTTATTAAAAGCGATAACTCCTTTAAGGGAATCGCAGATGGGTCTTGCA
>CALKDH010000002.1 GCA_938086805.1 uncultured PS1 clade bacterium
AAGTGGAGTTATACCTGACAAGTTAATAATTGAACCTGGGACAGGGTTTGCACAAAATGATACAGAGCAGATCATAACCTACAGAAGTGGACTTATTAAAGTTCAAAAAAATGATGTAGGTGGTAAGGACAAAAACTATAAAGTAATAGCAGTTAATGGTCAGGAAATATCACCTGAGAAAGAGATTTTTATTGATAATGCTCGAATTTATATGACTAGGAAGGGGACCTTAAGTGTCACTCCAGAAAAAGGGTGGCAGATGCAGCCTGTATGGCTTCCAGCGCCTGAAACTGTCTGGTCTAGATTAGTTAAAGTAGGCTCTGAAGGCTATAAAAACTTTACTCTTTTAGAGCACTTAGGGTGGTCTTTAATTCGTGTTGTAGTTGGATTTCTGGCTGGCGCTCTTATTGGTATCCCTCTTGGTTACGCGATGGGCTTATCTGGATGGTTTAGAGGTTGGTTTGATCCAATTGTTGAGTTTATGAGGCCAGTCCCTCCTCTTGCACTTATTCCGTTAGTTATTATTTGGTTTGGAATTGGCGAACAAGGCAAGATTATATTATTGTTCTTAGCATCACTCTGGATTATGACTATTTCGGCAAGAGCAGGTGTTTCTGGTGTGAAAATTTCAAAAATTCATGCAGCTTACTCATTGGGTGCATCAAAATGGCAGATTATGAGATTAGTCATTGTTCCTAACAGTTTGCCTGAAATCTTTACTGGTGCGAGAGTATCAATGGGGGTTTGCTGGGGTACTGTTGTTGCTGCAGAGCTAGTAGCTGCTCAAAAAGGCGCTGGAATGATGATTATTAATGCATCTAAATTTCAAATGACTGACTTGGTAATTATGGGTATTGTGTTGATTGGTGTTATTGGCTACGCAATTGATATTTTAATGCGTATTTCTGAAAATTATCTCGTACCATGGAAAGGCAAATAGTTCTATAATTCTGTTTTTAATTATCATCAAATAAGTAATGTCGACTTCGATCCCAAAGCATGCTCAAGCGGTAATTATAGGTGGAGGCGTTGTTGGGTGCTCAGTTGCCTACCATCTCTCTAAACTTGGATATAAGGATGTTGTTCTTCTAGAGAGAAAAAAACTGACCTCTGGCACAACCTGGCATGCTGCAGGCCTTGTCGGTCAGATGCGATCCTCGCTTAATTTAACTCAAATGGTTAAGTACTCTGGAAACCTCTACGAAACACTTGAGTCAGAAACTGGAATGGCAACTGGTTATCGAAGAACTGGCTCTGTGAGCCTGGCTACAAATCAAGAAAGATTGACTGAATATAAGCGCAATGCTTCACTTGCAAAGGTTCATGGGGTTGATGTTCAAATATTGTCTACAGATGAGCTTAAAAAGAAACTAGATTTTTTTAATCTTGATGATGTTGTTGGTGGGGCATGGATTCCTAAAGATGGTAAAGCTGATCCAGCGAATGTTGCAATGGCTCTAGCAAAAGGTGCAAAAAATAATGGCGTTAAAATTTTTGAGGATATAAAAGTTACTGGAATATCTCAAGAGAATGGAAAAGCAACAGGAGTCCAGACTGATTTTGGCGACATTCAATCTGAGGTAGTGGTAAATTGCGGGGGCATGTGGGCAAGAGAAGTTGGCAAAATGGCCGGTGTTTCAGTGCCACTTCATGCCTGTGAACATTTTTATTTTCTCACTTCAGCTGTCCCAGGTCTCGGAGATATGCCAGTTGTTAGGGTGCCTGATGAGTCTGCCTATTACAAAGAAGATGCTGGAAAAATATTGGTTGGACTGTTTGAGCCAAACGCAAAGCCTTGGGCTCAAAATGGAATACCAGAGGATTTTTGTTTCGACCAAATACAGGATGACCTTGACCATTGCATGCCTTATCTTGAATTAGCAATGAACAGAGTTCCTGTGATGGAGAGTTTGGGTATTGAAACGCTCTTTAATGGTCCAGAAAGTTTTACACCTGATGACAATTTTCAAATTGGAGAGTCGCCTGAACTTGAAAACTTTTATGTAGCTGCTGGATTTAACTCAATTGGAATTCAAGCTGCTGGTGGTGCTGGTAAATACTTGGCAGAATGGATTGTTGGCAAAGAGCCGCCCTGTGATTTATGGGATGTAGATATACGAAGAAATCAGTCATTTCAAAGTAATAAGACCTATTTAGCTAATAGAGTTACTGAAACATTGGGATATTTATACGAAAATCATTTTCCTTATCATCAATATGAAACAGCAAGAGGACTTAGAAAAACTCCTCTTTATGACTTCTACAAAAAACGTGGCGCCTGTTTTGGTGAAGTAGCTGGATGGGAGAGACCTAATTGGTTTGTTCCAGAAGAGTTAATTGGCAAGGTTGAAGCAAAGTATGAGTATTCATGGGGAAGGCAAAATTGGTTTGGTTATCATAAATTAGAGCAACAAGCTATAAGAGAGACTGTTGGCATGTACGAAATGTCCTCGTACGCAAAAATCAGAGTTAAAGGCAATGATGCTATGGACTTTCTACAGCTGATTTGTGCAAATGACATAGATGTTGAGCCTGGAAAGATGGTTTACACTCAGTGGCTCAATGAAAAGGGTGGAATTGAGGCTGATGTCACAGTAACTAGGCTTGCCTTGGATGACTACCTAATTGTGAGTGGAACAGTTTGTCTTAATAGGGATATGAATTGGCTTCAGAAGAATATGCCTATTGGTGCTAATTGTTCATTTTTCGATGCAACAAGTTCTGAGGGGTGTATAGCCATTATGGGGCCAAATTCGAGAGATTTACTTCAGTCTCTTACAGATACTGATATGAGCAATAAAAGCTTTCCATTTGCAAATGTTCGAAATATTGAAATAGGTATGGCAAATGTTAGAGCTCATAGAATCACTTATGTTGGCGAGTTGGGTTGGGAGCTTTATTTTCCAATTGAATTTTCAACTTATGTTGCTGAATTATTAGATGAAAGAGGCAAAGAGTTTTCACTAAGACATATCGGAATGCATACTGTTGATAGCTGTAGAATTGAAAAAGCATACAGACACTTTGGGCATGATATTACCGATGAAGACCACGTCATTAATGCAGGCCTTGGATTTGCAGTCAAGTTAGATAAAAAGCCGTCTAAATTTGGAAATTTTATTGGTTATGACTCTGTTCAATCTAAAAAAACCTCAGGCTATGATATGCGTGTAATGCAATTTTTATTAAATAATTCAGAATTAATGCTTTACCATAATGAACCTATCTTAAAAGATGGTGAAATTGTTGGTCATTTATCAAGCGGAACATATAGCCATACGCTTGGAAGTGCTGTTGGTCTTGGCTACGTTCCTTGCAAGCCGAATGAAAGTCACGAGGATATATTGCGCTCTGAATACACAGTTGAGGTGGAGGGTGTGATTGAGAGGTGCAAAGTATCCCTTAAGCCAATGTATGATCCAGCAAATGAGAAAATTAGAAACTGATAGCTTAAATTTTTCTTAGATGCTATTCATTGTTAATTAGCTTCTCACTTCATATTACTTCGCGACCTTTGGAATAGAGTTTGCATTCTCCATCAATGCTATTTTCATCTTTCCATTTATTGCAATCAATGAATGCCTCATTTTCCTCTTGGCCCATTCCATATTCACATCTTCCATCACTACCATTCACAATGAACAAATAACCATTTGAATTAAACTCTCTTATATTTAAATCTAGGTAATCTTCCCATATCTCTTTGAAATTCCAATCACAATTTGAAAAGCCGCTATTCTGTTGATCGTCAACAAGATTATGGTAATTATTTTCCAGTTCATTTACTTCAATAATAAAATTTGAACAATCATATTTATCAAATTTGTTGCTTTTAACAGTGTAGGATGCTTTTTCAATTGATGGGAAAATGGAAATAAGATCTTTTAATTTTGGTGGACTTAGGATTTTTTCAACATAACATTTATACATCTTATGTCCAATTGGCAAAGTCTTAGCAATTTGATTCTGATTATTAAGTCTAAATTCACTATTAGGGAGTTCAAAGAAATCACCATAACCCCATTCTGCTGCAATTAACCAATAGGCAAATTCAGTAGAGATAGCTCTATTAAAGCCTTCGGTATCACCTCGATTTAAAATTTCTTGATAATCTGAAATATTAAATATTCCTTTATCAATAGCTTCTTTAGTTGCCAGTCTAATCATGGAGGAAGGCTCTTCCCAATTCCAATCTTTAAATTGAATGGCAAAAACAACATTTGTTATGGTGTGAAGAAGGTGTTCGACTACTTCATTTAACTGACTTTCACTGCCTTGATTATATTCCCAAATATAATCAGTCGCATTGTCTCTGTAAGGACCATTATTAGGGGCTCTTGATTGAGGTAAGCTTCCAAAGTCGGCCTTGAATTTTCTTTCATAATAATCTGGACCCTCTAAGCCAATTCTCTGAAAAACGAAGTGATTTTTTGAAACATCTAAGAATTTTGATCTCATTTCTAGGTCTATATTGCTGTTGTCTTCTAACATCAACAAATAAGTTTTGGCTACTTTAATTAAGAAATCATTGGAAACTTCCTGTAAAGAAAATAATCTTAGATTCTCAACATCAATAAATTTAACGAATGGATCAAATTGACGATTTTCACTAACTTCTATGGGTGCTGCATTTGAGATTCCAATTAGTCCTAACATCAGAAACATTTTTAATAGTATTTTTTTCATCACAAACTAATTAAGCTT
>CALKDH010000003.1 GCA_938086805.1 uncultured PS1 clade bacterium
ATGGCAGTGTTGTTAAAACAATAATAGGCGCAATGACATTGACTATTCTTCGGAATGGTCTCACTATTGCAGGAGTTCCTCCTTCTTGGAGCCAAATAGCTCTGGGGGCCTTATTAATTATAGCAATAGCAATATCATTAAATCGAAGTAAGATTGATGTGGTGAAGTAGATATTCAAAACAACCCATTAATTAATCTTAGTAATATGAAAATCAATAATATTGAAGGTGAAGTCGTTAAAGATAATGATGTTTACATTCTTAAAGACAACACTGATTTAAAGAGTCTTGTTCTAAGCTCAACTTTACTCCACCCGGGAAAGTCTACTCGAGGCCATAGCCATCCTGGACAAGAAGAAATTTATATGATTATGGATGGTCAAGGAAACATGCAGCTCGATGATAAGACAGTATTAGTTAAGGAAGGAGAGGTCATCCTCATAGAGGATGGGGTTTTTCATCGCGTCCATAATACAGGAGACAAGCCTTTGTACATGGTGTGTGTATTTAATGGCAATCGAAATCATTGAATTTTATTTCTCATCCAATATTTAAATGCGCTAGAGAGCATATTGTAAAATTGCGATTTGCTATTCTAAAAATAAGTTAAAACTCTAAATGATTATCTGCGCCGGTGAATCCTTAATCGATATGGTTTCTTTCAAAGGAGAGCCTGAATATACTCCTCATGTTGGAGGTAGTAATTTCAACTCATCCATTGCACTTGGTCGCCTAGGGGCTGATAGCTATTATTTTGGCGCCGTATCCAATGACAGTTATGGGGAACTTATAGAGAACACATTAAGGCATTCTAAAGTGAAGGAAGACTTTATCATTAAGACCAATAGGCCAACCACCCTTGCCTATGCTGACGTAGTTAACGGTATTGCAGAGTACACCTTTGTTGATGAGCACTCAGCTGGACGACTCTTAGATCAAAAGAGCTTAAACCCATTTATCAATAGAGTAAAGAAGGCAAAGGCATTACTGGTTGGGGGAATCAGTCTTCAAGCAGAACCCTGCGGGTCGAGTTGGCAGTTGTTTATTGAGCAGGTATCAGGATACTTACCGATTTATTTTGATGCAAACGTGCGTCCTGACTTTATTGAAAACAAACAGAACTATATAGCTCGCTTTATTGAGCTTACCTACAAGGTTGATATTATTAAAATTTCAGATGAAGACTATCGCTATCTTTATGGGGCTGAAGACTTTAATGAGGTGAGTAAAAATTGGCTTGATAATGGAGTTAAGCTCGTCATATTAACCTTAGGCTCTGAGGGATCAAAAGTAATCTATGGGAATGACAGTGAAGTATTTGCTGAAAGTCAAAAGGTTGATGTAGTTGACACGATTGCTGCAGGTGATACTTTTAACGCAGGCTTTCTTCTTAGCCTTGATCAGCAGGGTTTGCTTAATAGAGGTAGCCTAAATGCTATCAAAAATAATCAATTAATAAAAGCACTTAATTTTGCGAATAAAGTGGCAAGTATTACTGTAACAAGAAAAGGTGCAAACCCACCCTGGCATGAAGAACTCTCTTAGCAGAAAAAAATAATTTTTTTGTGAACTTGAAAAGAAAAATATTAAATTCTATATAGTCAGATTAAGAAGAATTTACTAAGTAAAATCTAGCATTTCTTCGTGTCAAATAATTTAATAAAATAATGGACTCAATTATTTCAATCCAAGGGCTATCAAAGACCTACAAGTCAGGTTTTGAGGCACTCAAAACCGTAGACTTGGAGATCAATCGTGGCGAAATTCTTGCTCTCTTAGGTCCAAATGGTGCTGGTAAGACGACCTTAATCTCTACTATATGTGGAATAATCTCTCCTTCATCAGGATTTGTCACTGTTGATGGTTTTGATATTATTAGTGACTTTAGAAAAACAAGATCTATGATTGGTCTTGTTCCCCAAGAATTAACTTTAGGGGCTTTTGATACTGTATGGGGCACTGTAAGATTCAGTAGGGGATTATTTGGCGCCAAAAGAGACGATGCATACTTGGAGCAACTTCTCAAAGATCTATCACTTTTTGATAAGAAAGATTCTGAAATTAGGGCCTTGTCTGGAGGGATGAAAAGGCGAGTGTTAATTGCTAAAGCTCTATCCCATCAGCCTAAAGTGTTATTTTTGGATGAGCCAACAGCTGGCGTTGATGTCGAGCTCAGAAAAGATATGTGGAAGATCGTCAATAAACTTCGCAAACAGGGCGTTACGATTATCCTTACAACACACTATATCGAAGAGGCAGAAGAGATAGCTGATAGAGTCGGAGTCATTAGTAATGGAGAGCTTTTATTGGTTGAGAAAAAAGATGAACTGATGGAGAGTCTTGGTAAAAAGCAGCTCCTTATTGACCTTAAAGAACCAGTTAAAAAAATTCCAAGCACACTAGAGAAATACGATATTGAGCTAAATGAAGATGGCACTCAGATTTCGTATACTTATGTCGTTAAGGATGAGACGGCTGATGTCTCTGAGGTTCTTCATGAAATAACAAATTCAGGATTATTATTAAAAGATTTGAAGGTGGAGCAAAGCTCACTAGAAGATATCTTTGTTGACCTGGTTAAGGAGGAGTCATGAATCTAACTGCAATTAAGGTCATCTATTTCAATGAGATGCTACGATTCTGGAAAACACTCTTCCAAAGTGTCGCCTCTCCTGTCATATCTACTGCTCTATACTTTGTGGTATTTGGCTCAGCTATAGGATCAAGGATAGAGAACATCGAGGGGGTCTCATACGGCCTATTTATTGTTCCAGGTCTCACCATGTTGTCGGTCTTAACTCAGAGTATTTCTAATGCATCGTTTGGCATCTTCTTTCCTAAGTTTACGGGGACAATCTACGAGCTCCTGTCTGCTCCTGTTTCTTTTTATGAGACTTTAATAGGTTACGTCGGCGCAGCTGCGACGAAATCTCTTATCTTAGCAACAATCATTCTGGCAACAGCCAACCTGTTTGTTGATTTGAATATTGCACATCCATTCTGGATGCTTGGGTTTCTTGTTCTAACCTGTATCGCTTTTAGCTTGTTTGGATTTATCATTGGACTTTGGGCTGATAACTTTGAGAAGCTACAAATTATCCCGCTTCTTATTATTACTCCGCTGGTGTTTCTTGGAGGCAGCTTTTATTCAATCAGTATGCTCCCAGACCTATGGCAGAAGGTGACTCTCTTTAATCCGGTTCTATATCTTGTGAGCGGATTTAGGTGGAGCTTTTTTGAAGTTTCAGATGTTAGCGTTGGGATTAGTTTATTTATGGTGTTTTTATTTCTTGCTATTTGTATTGCTATAATAGCTTGGATGTTTCGAACTGGATATAAACTAAAACAATAATCAGGCTCAGGGGAAGTTATGGCTCAAATCACTGATCTATATATCTACCCAGTCAAATCCCTCAAGGGTATTGCTCTGACAGAAGCTCAAACTGCGAAGCGTGGTCTTAAGTTCGATCGTGAGTGGATGGTTACTGACCATAAGTACAATTTTATTTCTCAGCGTGAAATAGAGTTAATGACAACAATAGAGACCAGTATTGATTCTGATTCATTGATTCTAACTTCGACAAACCAAAAGGTTCTCAAGATTCCTTTAGATTCATCAAGAGGCAATAAAGTCAAAGCAATGGTTTGGGATGATTTGTGCGATGCTTTCGATGAAGGCGATAATGCTTCTCAATGGCTCACTGATGTTCTTGGAGAGTATGGTGGGGGTGCCCTAAGGCTTATCAGATTTGATCACACAGGCAAGCGCCCAGTTCCTAAAAAATATCTAGATGGAGTTCATGCTGAAAGTGCATTCTCTGATCAATTTCCATATCTAATCACTTCATGGGAGTCACTCAGTAAGCTAAATAATGGTCTTTCGGAAAATGATTCATTTGAAGTTTCAATGAATCGATTCAGACCCAACATAGTGGTTAATGGACTACCCAATGTTGAGATGATGACCTCATCCAATTTGGAATGCGAAAAGAGTGGTTATCAGTTTGGATTGAGAAAGCCTTGCAAGCGATGCAAAATTACGACGATTAACCAAGAGACTGGTGCAATTGAAAACCCTAAAGAGCCTCTGGCAACCCTTGCTAAGCTAAAGTTAAGTGAGGAAGCAAACGGGGCATTTTTTGGTCAAAATGCAATTTTACTTTGCGACCATGCTGTTATCCGAGTTGGAGATTTGCTCGAAATAGCTTCAGTGAAATAATTAATTCTCCAATGAAATGGCTTCAAACTTGATGTCATTTTTCCAAGCGTGCCCATAGATGACCTCATAGGTTGCTGGAACCTTTCCATTCTCACGATAGCTTTCATACATCTCTAACATTTTCTTAAATTTTGTTTTTCCAGTCAGCGACTTTGATCTATTTTCTACACTTTGGGCGCCTATTCCCTTGAGGTCTCTCATCAGGTCTAAAACTTTTTCATAGGTGAGTGTTAACTTTTCCATCTCCATGATAGGGCTCTGAAAACCGGACTGAATCATCTGGTCACCAATATCATGCATGTCAATAAATTCATTGACATGAGGGTTGCTATCGACCACAGACCAACTCCTCTTCAGCTCTTTAAGTGTTTCAGGACCAAAGGTTGTAAAGAGAATTAATCCCTGAGGTTTGAGTACTCGATGACACTCATTAAAAAGTGTTTTCAGGTCTGCGCACCACTGCATCATTAAATTTGAAACAACAAAGTCAACACTATTCGATTTAAAAGGAAGTTGGTATGAGTCCGCACAAACTTTTAGCTTTTGAGAATTCTTAACCAATGACTGCTGTGCAAAATCAACACAGACTAATCGGGCATCAGGAAATATCTTGGCAGTTTTATTGCTAAGCAAACCCGTTCCAGATCCAAGATCTATAATGATTTCGGGCTCGATAGAGATGACTTTTAGTTTTTCAGAGAGCCTAGTAGCAATCTCATTTTGAAGAAATGCATTCTCATTGTAAATGCTTGAAGCTTTATTGAAACTTTTTCGTACTAGAGACATGAGGCGACTTGATTTGAAATTCTCTTCATTAAATTAAAATAGTGATTAGGGCCTTTATTAAATTGTTGACCCAAAATATCTACCTTATGTGCATTGAGGTTGAGTCCCTCTGATAATACAGTTATCTGACTTTTTCTTACTTCAGTTCCATATATAAGACAAGAGATATTTAAATCATTGATTGTATTTTTAGACGCAAGGGTTCTATTTATACTGAGCCTTGCTCCGTGATAAGGAGTTACGATTACTGGTCTTTCCAAGTTGTATTTCTTTTCAAAATATTGGATGGTGTCTGAATACGTTGCATAAAGATTAGATGAAAAAGGGAGCATTTGCTTTTCTATATCAATTTGTAAAGCATCAAGTTTTGAGGTTAATGAAGCTAGGTTATTTTTATATTTACGCTGGTTATCAGGATTAATCTCTGTAAGAAG
>CALKDH010000004.1 GCA_938086805.1 uncultured PS1 clade bacterium
AGAATTAAAAGCGAGGGAAGAATATTTGGAATAACTGCAATAACTGCAATAGAAATAGATCTGAAGACAATTAAAAAAAGTACAAAAATAATTGTAAAGACCGTAAAGATAGTTTTTATCTGAGATGAAAATAAACTTTGAAGCAGGTTGTTGTATAGTGAAAAGGTTCCAGTGAAATAAAAATCGTCTTCACTAAAATAAAAATCATCAACAAGTGAGTTCTTTATATCCATTATAAGTTGGTTTCTTTGAAGATTAGCGGTTGTCTCTTTAACTCTAGCGACAATCCTTATTTGATCTGTTTCATCTGAGATGTGTGGTCTTAAAACTTGGGATTTGGCAGAATCTGGCATATTATTTTTACCCAAAACTAGCAGAAAACCGTTAGGGGCTTTGCCTTCATTAGACTCTTTGAGGACTTGCATAAATGTATCAATCGAGAGAACTTTTCCAACAGCTGGCAAGTTATCTAGATAATTATGAACCTCGTGAAATTCTTCTCGCAAGCCAGCATCGGCCCAATAAGCGCTTGCAAAATCATTAAAGACAATTTCTAGTGGAATGGTCCCCCCAAGCTCTTTATCAATATAATTAAGACCTTGATATATTTCTGTATCTTTTTTGAAGTAGTTAATAAAGCTATTCTCTACAGAAAGCTTATTCAGGCCAACAATTGAAATCAAAGCGACAACTAAAAAACCCAAAATTATTGATTTACCATTTTTTTCCGTAGAAATAGCAAGCTTTTTAAGTACATAGTTACTTTCAGATTGTGTCATTGGCCTGGTCTTTTTTAGCAGCATCATAATTATTGCAAATCCAAAAAATGACAATACAAATGCAACTGTCACTCCGATACTCATCATTAGTCCAAAGTCAATCACAGGTTGGACTTGACTTGCTGTGAGTGAGGCGAATGCTGCTATTGTTGTGATAACTGTATACAAGCAAGGTCTTATCATTTGACTTAAGGTCAGTCTCACTGTATCTGCATTATTGAAATCAAGATTCTCTTTTGAAATTTCTCTAAAGCGAACAACTAAATGAATTATTACCGACAAAGTCATTACTAGTAAAAGTGAGAAAAAGTTGGCTGAAATGACTGTCACTTTCCAACCAATTGCACTAATTATCCCAGTCATGAATAAAGCACCAATAATACTAATACTTATAGGAATTAGAACCCATCTTATTTTTCGAAATAAGACAGAAAGCATAATTGTCATAGTAAGAATGACCGCAAGACTGAAAACTAATAAATCGTTTTTAATGAAGTCGATAACGTCATTACGAATCATAGGAACTCCGCCCAAGTAAAGAGTTGCCTGGTCTCGATATGCATCCATTGTCAACCGAATATTGCTTATTAATATTTTTAGAAATTCTTCATCAATTAAATCTCTCGGATTGTCACCTGCTAAGGGAATCAGTAAGGCAGTTGTTTTAAGGTCTGCACTAACGAGATTGTTAGCATAAAGCGGGCTATTTATAAACTCATTCGCTATAAGGCTTTGATCTGCTTTTCCATTATCAATCGTATAAACATCACTTGCAAGTTCCACTAATGAGAGCGGCGGTGACTGGAAAAGAGACACATCTAGAATTGAAGTGACTGAGTTTACTCCATCCAATTCAATCAAATCATCTCTCAGAGCCCTTAAAGAAATTATTTGATTTTTTGAGAGGACAGTACCATCTTTGACTGAATAACTTATTACTAGAGATTCGTCAGAACCAAAGGTTTCTTGAGTATTAAAATAAAGTTCAAGATTATTATCCCCGTCAAGTGATAATGATTCTGAAGAGGCATCAAGAGAGAAATGCTGAATCTGTAAAATGGAAGAGCCAACAATAACAAAAAAAACAATTAGCGACCAAACCGGTTTTCTAATAATAAAATTTAAGATTGAATTAAGCATGCATGCCTATTTCAAATTTAAAAAGAGAATTGTTCGACCGGCTCATGTCCCTTCATAAATTCAAGATGCGTTTCAAAGAGTGATTTTGTTTGCCAGTCTATTTTTGAAGTCCTAGAAACTAACGTAGCTCGCATCTGATTTTTTGATCCAACTACAATAAATAACCTACCCCCAACTTTTAATAGTTTTTTTAATTCTTCATTAATCAATGGCAACGCAGAAGATATGACAATAGCATCAAACTGTTCTTCTTGAAAATTTGAATAGTTAAAAGCATCATTAATTAGGTGAACATTTTTGAGTTTTAGTTTTTTGATATTTACTTTTGCAATCTCATGGAGTTCTTGCTCTATCTCAATAGATTGAACTGACTTAGATAATTTTGCAAGAACCGATGTAAAGTAGCCACTGCCAGTTCCAACTTCCAGGATCTCTTCATGTCCTTGAAGATTAAGAGAATCTAATATCCTTCCTTCGATCTTAGGAGACAGCATCTTGTCAACTGAATTAAGAGGTATTTCAATATCTGCAAAGACAAGCTTTTGATACTCTTGAGGAACAAACTTTTCTCGAGGGATTTCTGTAAGTGCCTGGTTAGCTCTAACATTAAGGCCACCCCATGGCCTTATTTGCTGTTCAATAACGTTTTTTCTTGCTTGCTTTATATCCATTTTGTACCTATTTTCTTTTTCTTGGAGGCATTAAGTCAGTAATTGTTCCTTCAGCCATTTCTGCTGCAAAAGCGGTAGTTTCAGATAGAGTTGGATGCGCATGAATTGTCAGGGCTATATCACTCATATCACAGCCCATCTCAATTGCTAGGCTAGCCTCTGCTATTAAATCTCCCGCATTACTTCCACAAATTCCCATGCCCAGAATCTTACCCGATTTTGAATCAAATAGTGCTTTAGATACCCCTTCGCTTCTTCCTATACTTAAACTTCTTCCTGATGCTGCCCAAGGAAAAACACCTTTTTCAAAATCTATCCCCGCTTCCTTTAATTCTTTTTCAGTTTTTCCTGTCCATGCGACCTCAGGGTCCGTGTAAGCAACTGATGGAATAGTAAGCACATCAAAGCCAGATTTTTCCCCACAGATCACTTCTGCTGCAACTTTAGCTTCATGTACTGCTTTATGAGCAAGCATGGGCTGACCAACAACATCGCCTATAGCAAAAATGTTTTCTACATTTGTTTTCATCTGCCTATCAGTCTCAATAAAACCAGTTTCATTTACATTTACTCCAGCTTTACCAGCATCAATTAAGTTTCCATTAGGAGTCCTTCCAACAGCAACTAAGACTTTATCAAAGGTATCGTTTTTAGGAGCATCCTTGCCTTCAAATTCAACTTGAATGCCTTTTTTTAGAGCATTCATAGAGGTAACCTTAGTGTTAAGAAAAACATTAGCATAGTTTTTCTTAGCAATCTTGAAAAGTGGACTAACAATATCTTTATCAGCAGCTGGAATAATTTGACCACCAAGCTCTACGATTGTAATTTCACTACCAAGAGCATCATAAATTGTTGCCATCTCAAGGCCAATTATTCCACCTCCAACGACTAGCAATCTCTTTGGAATGTCATCGAGTAGCAGAGCGTCAGTTGAGTCCATTACTCGGCTATCCTCAAATGGAAACATTGGAAACTTGGTAACTCTTGATCCCACAGCAATGATGCATTGCTCAAATTCAATAACTTCATCTAAACCTTCAACAGCGACTTGATTTTTTGAAATAAATTTTGCATAGCCATTCAAAACATTTACTTTTCTGGCTTTGGCGAGCGCCTGAATTCCGCCAGTAAGTTTACTAACAATGCTATCTTTATTCTTTTTAACTCCCTCGAGATCAATTTTTGGTTTTGAAAAAGTTACTCCAAGTTCACTGGAGTGTTTAGTTTCATTTATGACTTCTGCTGTATGGAGAAGTGATTTGGAGGGTATACAGCCAACATTTAAACAAACTCCCCCCAATGACTCATGGCGTTCGATAAGGGTAACCTCTTTTCCTAAGTCAGCAGCTCTAAATGCAGCAGTATAACCACCAGGGCCTGAACCAATAACTAAAACTTGAGTTTTAATCATAACAACATCTCCATTATATTACTTAAGACCTGATTTAATTCGGCCATAAATCTAGCGCCTTCAGCACCATCAATTACCCTATGATCATAGGATAGAGCAAGAGGAATCATGGCAGTAGGCTTAAAAGAGCTTCCATCCCAAACAGGCTTAATTTGAGTTCTTGATACACCCAGGATAGCGACCTCTGGTGCATTAATAATTGGTGTGAATTGAGTTCCACCAATACCACCTAAACTTGAAATTGTAAAACCTGCTCCCTTCATTTCACTTGAGTCAAGTTTTCCTTCTCTAGCCCTCAGTGAAATCTCTGCAAGTTCTTCAGAAAGCTCCATGAGTGATTTTTTTCCTACATCTTTAATTACTGGAACGACTAGGCCATTAGGAGTATCCACTGCAATACCAATATTAAAATATTTTTTTAATACCAGATTTTCCTTAGTTTCATCTAATGAGGCATTAAAATTTGGATGGCGTTTTAATACTTGAACAACTGCTTTCAGAATAAAAACAAGAGGACTTAATTTGATATTTTTTTCTTTTTGGTGTGTTCGAAATTTTTCTAGTTGGTCAATATTTACTTCATCAAATTGCGTTACATGAGGAATCGTACTCCAGCATTTAGATAGGTGTTTTCCAGAAAGCTTTTTAATTCTAGATAAAGGTATGACCTCGACTTCTTCAACTGCAGCTCCATTCTCAATAAGACTTTTAACATAAGATTTAAGGTCTTCTTCAAGTATCCTGCCTTTTTTTCCTGTTCCATTAATCCCAGAAAGGCTAACTCCAAGCTCTCTAGCTAATTTTCGAATAGATGGCGATGCATGGTAATCTGCATCCGGCTTTAAAGAGATTTCTTTTTCCGGAGTTTCATTCTTTTTTACGGAGTTAGATACGACTTCTGAAGCACTATTTTTGCTAACTTGGCTTGCTGTTAGCAAAGTATCTGAAATTTCTTCAGCATCCTCTGAGTTTTCTGATTCACTTTCCAGAGTCAAAATAAGGTCGCCTTTTGCAACTTTATCACCGACTTTGATAGAGATGGCAGCTACCTTTCCAGCAAATGGGGCTGGAATTTCCATTGTGGCTTTGTCTG
>CALKDH010000005.1 GCA_938086805.1 uncultured PS1 clade bacterium
ATCTCTTGACGATCAGCAATGAGCCTCCATAAATCAACTTCCTCAGAAGAAAAACTCTTATCTAAAGTATCCGATTCAAAAAAAGCTAATTTAGATGAACCTACCAGGCTCTGACAACCAGACAAAACTATAACAATGATAAATAATAGGGATCTCTTAAACACTTTTTAGGACTTACTAGAACATTCAGGAGAATCAGGCGCTGAATTTCGCTTCTCCCACTCTGTTGGTGTATAAGTGTGCATTGCTAGAGCATGTATATGTTTTAGTTCATCAGCAAACAGCTTATTAATAAAACGATGCCTATCAATCAGCTTCATTTGATTAAAATTAGAACTTACAACGACAATCTTGAAGTGAGACTCTGTTGCAGGCCCAGAGTGTTGGCTTGATTCGTTCACAACCTCAAAGAACTCTGGCTCAAGTGCTAGCTGAAGTTGCTCTTCAAGGTGATTTTGCATACTAATCATTATCTGTGCTCACATTTGCATACTCGAAAGAATCAGAAAAGAAATTATCTTTCTTGAGATTATTTTCTAAACAGCTTTTTGCAGCAGCCTTAACCATAACTGGTGGCCCACAAGCATAAACCTCAAATTCTACCAAGTTCTCAAAATCCTTCACAACAACCTCATGAACAAAGCCAGATCTTCCTGTCCAAGAACTACCTGGCTCAGATAATACTGGAATAAAATTAATACTAGCATGTTTTTCACTCCACTCTGATGGCAGATTCAAATAAAAATCTTGCTCAGTGCGCACTCCCCAGTACAAGTGAATAGTTCTCTTCGAATTCAATAATATTAAGTGCTCAATGATTGCTTTAATGGGACCAAATCCCGTTCCACCAGCTATAAAAATGATTGGACAATCACTATCATCCCTCAGAAAAAAACTACCCTTAGGGCCTTCAATCCTTAAAATTGTTTTCTCAGTCAAAGTATTAAATACAAAATTTGTAAACTGCCCACCCTCAACCAAACGAACATGAAGCTCCAGTAAATTTGAATTATCCGGAGCATTAGCAATTGAAAAGGCTCTAGGCTCAAAATCAGGATGCTCAATATCAAGGTACTGACCCGCTAAATATTGAAGAGATTGAGATCCAGGTATTTTTAAAATCAGTTGAACTACGTCGTGGTTTAAATGATTAACCTCTTCAACACGACACGGCATACTTCTTATCTGTATATTGGCTAGAGAGTCTAACTCATCAACTGCAATGTATAAGTCAGTTTTAGCTTTGCATTGACACAATAGAGCTATGTTGGCATCACGATCTTCATCACTGATTGCCTCAGGAGTAGGCCCATCATAATCAATTTCTCCATTGAGAATGACTGCTTTACATTGGCCACAAAACCCATTTTGACATCCATAAGGAAAGTTAAAACCATTAGATAGAGCGCCATCTAGAACTGTCTCTTCGCCATCACATTGAAAAGATTTGCCAGTAACCTGATTTAAAACCGTATACATCGTTTTAGAGATAAACAAATAAAGGTGACATTATAATGTAGGTCATTGAAATATAAGCTTAGTATTGTTATGACTATTGGGTCAAATGAATTTGTTTTATTCTTGATGGGACCTACAGCATCTGGAAAAACAGAACTTGCTATCGAAATAAGCAAATTTATTGATTCAAAGATAATCAGTGTTGACTCCGCTCTTGTCTATAGAGGTATGGATATTGGAACTGCTAAACCGGACAAAGAAACACTCAAAAAATTTCCACATGAGCTTATAGATATTTGTGAGCCAGAGGATAGCTTCTCTGTCAATGATTTCATTGACCTTGCAACAACACAAATTGAATTAGCTTTCAAGGAAAATAAGCTTCCTATATTGGTTGGAGGAACCTCTTTTTATTTTAATGCACTAGAGCATGGGATATCTAATCTCCCAGCTTCGACAGATAAATCTAGAAAACATTTCAATGATCTACTGAAAAAACTTGGCAGTGAAAAGTTACACGATAATTTGAAAGAAGTTGATCCAAAATCAGCTGCCCGAATTCATCCGAACGACTCTCAAAGGATAACAAGGGCACTCGAAGTTTACGATCTTTCAGGTGAAACTTTAAGTAGCTTGCAAGGCAAAAAAAATCATAAGAAACTTAATCTTAAAATTAAAAAAATTATCCTTATGCCGAAGAGGTCAGAGCTGCATGAAAGAATTGAGGAGCGCTTTATTGATATGATTAAAAATGGATTTTTAGATGAAGTAGAAGCCCTCAAGAAAAATAAAAAACTTAATCTTGATTTAGCGTCAATGAGGTGTGTTGGTTATAGGCAGGTTTGGAATTACTTTGATGGCATCTACAACAAAAAAGAGATGATTGAAAAAGCTATCGTAGCTACAAGACAGTTGTGTAAGAGACAATCCACCTGGCTTAAAAATGAGAAGGAAGGGTTATTATTAACTCAAACTGACGTTAAGAGGGCAGTTGGTTACCTCCGGTCACATAATACTTAAATTGATCACCACGATCATTAAAATCAAGAAACATATCAAAACTAGCGCATGCTGGCGAGAGAAGAATAGCGCCACCCTTTGCTAATGATTTAGATAAACTAACAGCCTCATCCATAGTTCTTGCATTTTTTACAACTGGAGATGCTATTTCTTCAGAAAAAATTCTAGTTGATTCACCAATCAAAACAACTGTTTCAATTTTTTCACTAATTAATGCGAAGAGTTCTGAATAATCTTCTTGCTTTGCAATTCCCCCCAGTATTAATACTAAATGACTATATTTTTCTAATAGTGAAATAATAGCGGATTTAGTTGAAATAGCGTTCGTTGATTTAGAGTCATTGTAAAAGTCAACTTCATTTATAGAAGTAATAAATTCCAGTCGATGAGGCAAACCTTTAAATCTTTTAGCTGCTTTAATCATTCGCTCTATTGGCATTCCAAATTGAAAGCCTAGTGACAAAGCAGCTAATAAATTTTCAATATTATGCCTTCCTACAACCAATAACTCATTACTAGTAATAATTAACTGTTCTTTATAAAACACTTCATATGAGCTACCCATCTTTCTTGCAGAAAATACACAATTCGAGTCATTTTTTTCTAGAGAAAAATAACTATCTCCTTCCAAATCACTCAGTAATGGCTCATCAAGGTTGATAATTACATTCTTACAATACGGGTAAATCGACAACTTTGACGCAATATAGGCCTCATAGTTATCATATCTATCAAGATGATCTGGGGAAATATTAGTAATTACACCAGCAAATAATTCCAGTCGACTTGTGTAGTCCAACTGATAACTGGAAAGTTCAACAATATATAGATCTGCAGTATCACTAATACACTCCAATACAGGGCTACCAATATTGCCACACACAACCGCATTTAAATTACTTGCTATCCCCATGTCACCTAACAGTTGGGTTACAGTCGATTTTCCATTAGAGCCAGTAATGCCAATAATTGGTGCATTAGAATGATGCCCAAATAATTCAATATCACTTAAAAGTTTAATTTTTCGCTTTCGAATCCATTGAACAATTCTTTCAGACTGTGCTATCCCAGGACTGATAATTACTTCATCTATACCATCCAATATCGATTCATTCCACTCTCCTAGGCAACAATCAAGAAGCAAATTTTCTTTTTGAAAGGTTTGAAAGAGTGAAGGCTCTTTGCGAGAGTCTGCAATTCGGAAAATTTCCTTATTATTGGCAAAAAAACGAGCAACTGAGAGTCCCGTAATACCCATTCCTAAAATAAGTTTCATGAAAACCTTGTGTTTTCGACCAAAATTGACTATATTTTACACTTTTACTTTTACTATTATATTATGCCAACAAATGTTCAAACATCTTCAAGTTCGATTGCTATTAATCGAACACTGAGAAACACTTATCAACTATTATCTGCAACGCTTCTTTTTAGTGGCTTGATGGCGTACCTTTCAATGTATCTAAATTTGCCATATTTTGGTCTATTAATAACTCTTGGTGGTTATTTTGGATTACTATTTTTAGTCACAAAGCTTAGGAATTCTGCCTCTGGAATTTTAGCTGTATTTGCATTAACTGGTTTTATGGGATTAACGCTTGGTCCAATTATAGGTGCTTATACAACCGCTTTCTCTAATGGGTCTGAGCTTGTGGCAATGGCCATGACTGGAACAGCAGCTATATTTTTATCGCTCTCTTTTTACGCTATTGTATCTCAGAAAGACTTTAGTTTTCTAGCTGGCTTCTTGACTGCAGGAATTATCGTAGCTTTTTTAGCCGGGATTGCAGCTTATTTCTTCCAAATACCAGTTCTTTCACTTACAGTTTCTGCTGCTTTCATTTTGCTTATGAGTGGCCTGATTCTTTATGAAACAAGTAATATTATTCATGGTGGTGAGACCAATTATATTATGGCGACCGTCACATTATATATCTCGATTTATAATTTGTTTTTGAGCTTACTGCAACTACTTGGTGTCTTTTCTGGCAACGATTAGTGATTGATAGCGATGGGTATCGCGCTAATGTAGGCATTGTAATTACTAACGAAAAGAAACAGATACTATTAGCAAAGCGATTCAGACAAGATGCTTGGCAACTTCCTCAGGGTGGAATTGATAAAAATGAAACCGAGTTAGATGCTTTATATCGAGAGCTTCAAGAGGAGGTTGGACTCAGCTCATCTCAAGTTACGCTTATTGCTAAAACACCAAAATGGCTTAGATACGAGCTACCAAATGAGCATGTTAGAAGAACTCAAAAGCCAACCTGTATTGGTCAGAAACAAGTTTGGTATTTGTTAAAACTAAACTCAAGCGATGATGAGATTTCTTTAGATCTTCATGACGATATTGAATTTGATGACTGGAAGTGGGTAGATTATTGGAAGCCTGTTGATGAGGTGATTAACTTTAAAAGAGAGGTTTATGAAGATATGTTGAAGGCTTTAGCTCCCATACTTTTTGAAAATGAGCATAGTATTCCTTCTAAATTTTCAAGACCACTTCAATTTACTGCAATAAAACTATGACTAACTCTAGTCTAAATAGCCAAGCCTTTTCTCAAGAAACAGGTTTAAATCAGCCGCGTTTAAAAGTAGTTACGCTCACAAAAGATACCACTGAAAAGTTTTTAAATGTTGTAAAGAAATTCAATGTTCAGGCGATTGAATACAAACCGTTTCTTCGCTTTTATATTGCCAACTGTCTCAATGAACTCACTGATAATGAGTTAGGTACTTTCCTTATAAACAACCTGCAGAATCGAGAAACTGGGGCGATATTATTGGAATGCGAAGGAGCTAGTGAAAAAGATACTAAAAGTGAAGACTTCATAGACTTCAATATTCTCTTATCAACTGCTGTTTCCCATTTGATTGGACTGCCAAATCTGGACTCCATGTCGGGGAAGTTCTATGCAAGGTTTAGTGTCAGAAATGAAGATAACAGTGACAGCTATCTTCGACAAGCCCATAGAAGAATGGAACTACACAATGATGGCACCTATGTGCAAGAAAAAACTGACTGGGTCATTATGCAGAAAATCATAGAATCAAACGTTGAAGGTGGTGAGTCTCTCCTATTGCATCTTGATGATTGGACTGACTTGCAAAAGTTCTATGAACACCCATTGGCCAAAGAAAACCTTCATTGGAGCTCACCCTCAAGTAAAAATGTTCATTACAAAACAACCCATCCCATTTTTTTAGATGAAAACAAAGATGGAAAACCAATTATGTCATACATAGATCAATTTGCTGAACCAAAGAATATGGAACAGGGACTTTATCTCTATGAGCTAGGTGAATCTCTTGAGAATGATAATGCAACATACAGTGTCAAACTGAATGAGGGCAGTATGCTTATAATCAATAATTACTTTTGGCTTCATGGTAGAGATAAATTTACTGCAAATAAGAATCTTCATAGAGAACTCTTGAGACAAAGAGGAGTTTTTGCAGAA
The DNA here is from genome assembly GCA_938086805.1 of uncultured PS1 clade bacterium. Taxonomy (GTDB): domain Bacteria; phylum Pseudomonadota; class Gammaproteobacteria; order PS1; family Pseudothioglobaceae; genus Pseudothioglobus. The sequence goes on from CALKDH010000005.1 coordinate 5,943, forward strand.
AATATAAACTAGGCTGATTTCTTAATCAATGACCAATAAAAAAATCTATGACTTCATTATAGTTGGCGGTGGCATCGTTGGTGTCTCAACAGCTTTAACGCTAATTAAACAAAACCCATCAAAAAAAATCCTTCTTCTTGAAAAAGAAAAATCTTTTGCCCATCATCAAACTGGTCATAATAGTGGCGTTATTCATGCAGGTGTATATTATGAGCCTGGCAGTCTAAAAGCAGAGTTTTGCCGAGAAGGACTAAAAGAAACTATTGCATTTTGTAATACCCATGGTATTCCTTATGAGCAATGTGGAAAGTTGCTTGTTGCAACAAATGACATTGAGCTTCAAAGAATGGATAAATTGTTTGATAGATGCAAAGCTAACAACATTGAGGCTGAAATCCTAAACCAGGAAAAACTTCATGAAATAGAACCAAATGTTTTTGGCATTGGGGCAATATTAGTTAAATCAACAGGGATTGTAGACTACACGTTAATCACTCAAAAAATGTCTGAACAATTTGAGTCTTTAGGTGGGGAATTTTTATTAAACTCCAAAGTAACTAATTTAGATGAGAACAAGGAAGGGATTCAAGTTATCACTTCAAATGAGACCCTTAGCTCAAAGTATCTTATCTGTTGTGCTGGCCTTATGGCTGATCGAGTAGCTAAATTACTCAATATTAAAATAAATTTTCAAATCATTCCATTCCGTGGAGAATACTTCAGACTAAAAGAGAAGCACAATAGTTTAGTTAAGCATCTCATTTATCCTATACCTGACCCTGATCTGCCATTCTTAGGTGTTCATTTAACAAAAATGATAGATGGAACTATTACTGTTGGTCCAAATGCAGTCCTAGGATTTAAACGAGAGGGCTATGGTATGTTCAATTTCAGTCTTAGGGATACAATTCAATTTTTATCTTTTAAAGGTTTTTATCAAGTCGTCAAAAAGAATCTTAAATCTGGTTTATATGAAATAAAAAATTCAATATTTAAACGCGGTTATTTAAAAGAAGTACAAAAATATAGCCCTCAAATCAAGCTAAATGACTTAGTACCCTATCCTGCTGGAATTAGAGCTCAAGCGGTACTGGAAGATGGGACACTTGTTCATGACTTTTTATTTGCAGAGAGTGAACGCTCTATTCATGTATGTAATGCTCCTTCACCAGCTGCAACATCTGCAATACCCATAGGAAAATACATTACTGAAAAAGCTTCTAAGGCCTATAAGAGTCTAACTTAAAAAAAACCGCCTAATTGTCTCAGCAAACTGCTTAGACTGAACAGCATGAGGAGAAGAATTGAGTTTTGCAAGAGCTGGATCAACAAACTCCTTAGGAATGGTTACATCTCTTCTTGCATTTAAAAGCGCTTTAATAAAGTCAACCAAAAATTCAGGGTGGGCTTGCATGGTTAATACCTTGTCTTTAATGTAGAACCCAGCATTTTCACAAAATTGAGATCTAGCGTAAATCGTTGCTTCGTCTGGAACCTTAAGCACTTGGTCTTGATGACAAATATTTAGCGTCACCTCCTCTGACAAATTACTCATATATTCTGTTTTATTATTTATTTCATAGGTGTGAAGACCCAAACCCCAGCCCTTAATAGATTTTTCAACATGGCCGCCAAGTGCTTGCGCAATTAACTGATGTCCAAAGCAGACTCCAAATATTGGAAGTTGTGCTCGATATATCTCAATAATTAATTGACTGACTGTTGGAATCCAATCATGGTCCTCATAAACCCCATGAGGAGAACCAGTCACTATCCAGCCGTCACACTCTTGATGGCTCTCAGGAAATACAGAGTCAAGAATATTAAATGTCTTAAATTCAAATACATCCTCTTCCGAGTTGATAAGTGAAATAAGCATCTCTGCATAGGTTCCATACTTTTCGACTAAATCGTCTGTCGCTCTGCCTACTAAAAGTATTCCTATTTTCATGATAATTTTTTATTGGCTTTATTGTTCTTGACTTCTTTTTTGTTTTGCTCTGAGAACTAAGTAGTCGTGAGCAATTGTTGCAGCAGCAATAGCAGTAATATCTGCATGATCATAGGCCGGTGCAACTTCTACAACATCCGCACCTATAAAATTTATACCTTCCAAACCCCTAATAACTCCCAATGCTTGAGCAGAAGTCAGCCCACCAACTACTGGAGTCCCCGTTCCAGGAGCATAGGCTGGATCAAGTCCATCGATATCAAATGTTAGGTAGGCGGGTCGGTCCTTCACCACATTAATGATTTTTTCTATAACTTTTTGAATTCCATTTTCATGAACCCACGGGGCATCCAGAATTGTAACGCCTTTTGTATTACTATTATGAGTTCTTATTCCAATTTGAATAGAGTGCTCGGTATCAATTAAATTCTCTTTAATTGCTCGAGAAAACATTGTTCCATGATCAAGCCTACCATCCTCATCTGGCCATGTATCGGTGTGCGCATCAAAATGAACAAGTGCAATGGGGCCATATTTTTCTGCATGCGCCCGAAGAAGTGGGTAAGTCACAAAATGATCCCCGCCAAAAGTGAGCATTTCAACACCCGAATCT
>CALKDH010000006.1 GCA_938086805.1 uncultured PS1 clade bacterium
GTAGATAATACAACCTCGTTGACGAAAGCACTGTGCGCATGAACCTGCCTACCCCCAGCATCCAACCTCTTAAAAACTACGCCATGGTCAGCCTCTGCAGGAATTAAAGTTAAATTGACTACTTTTCCACTGTGAATACCAACTCCACGAGCCTTAACAGTTTTCCTAATTGTTCTTTGTTTAACCATGATTCAGAAATTACCTACAAATGCCTTTTTTAATTTACCCATCACACCATTGTTTCCGTTTGAAACAATAAATTTCGATTGACTCAAATCACCCTCATGCAATAATAATCCTATACTTCCTGTATAGCGATAGTCAGTGAGAATAGCTTCTAGACCTGAAATTCTTGATCTTTGAATTTTACCAAGCTTTACTCTCTTGGAAAAAAAATCCCGAATAAGTTCTTCGATAGAATTAATCTCTGAACCACCTCCACAAAGCACAAATCCAGACCGAATAATGGAATCTAAATTACGATGCTTTAGCTCGTTTTTAAGCGCCTCAAAAATCTCCCTGTAAGACTCCTCGATGACCTCACTCAAATCCAAACTTGACAGTTGTCTCTCTTCCTTACTATTTGCCTGTATGAAATCAATAAATTTATCATCCGACTGAGGCAAAATCTTAGCATAGCCGTAACTCTCCTTAAGTCTTTTTGCCTCTTCAAGAGATGTATCAAATGCGTAAGCGATTGATTGCGTTACCTCGTCCCCACCCATTGCAATGACTCCACTTTGAATAATACCCTCATCCTTGAAGACCGAATAGCTCGTCACCCCAGCGCCAATATCAAGAAGACATACACCACTATTTTTATCCTCTTGACTAAGCAATGCTTGTGATTTAGCTACTGAATTAAGTACAATTTTATCCACCTCAAGGTCACTCTGCTTGAGACAATTTTCTACATTTCTTACGCTTGAACTAGAAACAGTAATGATATGAACCTTTGACTCCAAAACTTGTGCTTCCATATCGATTGGGTCATCAACGACAAGTGTCTCATTGATTGTAAACTTCTTTTTTATAATATGAAGTTTTTCTTTGTTGGTTGGCGTTGAAATCGCCATTGCTGACTCAAGAACTGAGTCCAAGTCCTCTGATTTCACAAATTCATTGACAGGGACTTTTCCTTTTCCATCAATACAGGTTAAGTGTGTGTCAGAAATATTCACGCGAAATAGCCCAAGACTAATCCCAAAGCTTTCTTCAGTTTGTTTGATTAATTTTGAGATTTCTCTGGACAAAGAATCAATCGAAAAAATAGAACCTCTTCTGACTCCTCGCGAGGGACAAACATTATGACCAATGATTCTTAGATGGTCATCATCCTCTCTTTCAGCAACCAGCAAAGCAATCTTTTCAGTTCCAATATCGATGCTTGCTACAAAGTGGTTGCCTGCCATAGTTTTTAGATAAGAAGTTTTATAAAAATTTTACCAAACTATTAAAAGCTTTTAATCTCAGTTGAACTATTTTTTTTAAAATCCAGCCAGTCATTTAAGTGACCTAGCTCCACAACTTTTCCGCTTAACAACCTCCTAAAAAGCTTTGCATTTGCCTCGCCGTGGTAGAGACCCAAAATATGTCTAGTCATAGACCTTATAGGAACACCAAGTTTGCACTGATCAGAGATGTAAGTCATATACTCTTTTAGAATCAGCTCTCTGTCTAATGAGCATTCTTTATTATCAAAAATCTCTCTTTCAATTTGCTCAAGAAGAAATGGATTGTGATAGATAGCTCTTCCAAGCATGACTCCATCCACTTGATCTAGATGCGCAGCAATGTCCCCGCAATGCTCTACTCCACCATTGATAGTAAATTTTAATTGCGAAAAATCTTTTTTTAATTGATAGACCCATGGATAGTTTAAGGGAGGTATGGTTCGATTTTCTTTTGGACTTAGACCTGTCAGCCAGGCTTTTCGAGCATGCACAATGAAGTGTTGGCAGCCCTTTTGACTGATAAGGTTGACAAAATCTGACAACTGATCGTAACTCTCCATGTCATCAATCCCGATGCGATGCTTAACAGTGACAGGAATATCACATTTTTCAATCATAGTCTCTACGCACTGCGCAACAAGATCAGGCTCCTTCATTAAGCACGCTCCAAAACTTCCAGAGAGGACTCTGTCAGATGGACATCCGACATTAATATTGACTTCATCATAGCCCCAGTCCTGAGCAATTAGAGCACACTCAGCCATTTCTTTAGGGTCACTTCCACCAAGCTGAAGGACCAATGGATTTTCGTTAGCATTAAAATCTAACAATCGATTCTTATCGCCTCGAAGAATTGCCTTTGTCGTGATCATTTCAGTATACAACTGAACATTTTTACTAAATAGACGATAAAAGTATCGACAGTGTTTGTCTGTCCAATCCATCATCGGTGCAATGGAGACTGGGTAGTGATTCATCCGATTTTTGATGTTAATTCTGTTAATGCAAAAGCAATACTCTCAGATACAATTTCAGACCTAACTCCAGAGAAAAATTGAGTTGTTGTTGACACTTCCCCCTCAACATAAAAACCAAAGCATACCATTCCGACCGGTTTTTCTGCTGTGCCTCCTGAGGGCCCGGCTATTCCTGTAACAGAAATAGCTAGATCACTCTGAGAATGTTGACCGGCTCCCACTGCCATTTCATAGGCAACTCTTTCACTGACAGCACCAAAGAGTTCAATGGTTTGAGAATCAACATTGAGCATTTTTATTTTTGACTCATTACTGTAGGTGATAAATCCACAATTAAAGTAACTTGATGCTCCTGGAATTGAGGTTAAGGAGCTAGATAATAAGCCTCCAGTACATGACTCTGCGACTGCAATCGACATATTTTTTGAAATCAAAAGTTCAGTTAGTTTTTTTGCTTTTAAGTAAGACATTAATGCTTTCCTGAGATTGCAGATTGAACAATTTCAAAAACATCTTTTGAAATTTTATCTCTACCAATGATTGATTTAATTTGAACCTCTTGAAGCTCAGAATATCTCGGAATAAAGCGTCTCCAGTGATTAAAAATACCGGCAAACCTTGCAGCAATTTGAGGATTCAATTCATCAAGCTCTATAATCACCTCGCTCAAGAGTTGATAACC
>CALKDH010000007.1 GCA_938086805.1 uncultured PS1 clade bacterium
TTTGTGCACGAGTGGAGACACGTAATTTAGCATCGAGATTTGATAATGGCTCATCCATCAAAAAAACTGTTGGCTCTCTGACAATTGCTCTTGCAAGCGCAACTCTTTGCCTTTGGCCTCCAGAGAGCTCTGCTGGCTTCCTGTGAAGAAAATCATTCAGCTCAACCATTTCAGATGCTCTCATGACTTTCTCATCATGGAGAGATTTATCAATTTTTCTAACCTTAAGAGGAAAACGAATATTTTCATAGACTGTCATGTTGGGGTATAACGCATACGATTGAAATACCATGGCAACATCTCGGTCTTTTGGCTCAAGAGAGTTAACCACTTTTCCATCAATTGAAACCTCACCACTTGTTACATTCTCAAGGCCAGCAATCATTCTCATTGTCGTTGTCTTGCCACAACCTGAAGGCCCTAACAAAACTAAAAACTCTTCGTCAGGTATAGTAAGGTTAAAGTTGTCTACACCAACAAAATCACCCCATCTTTTTGTAAGATTTTTTAATTCAATTTCTGCCATAATATTATTCTGTAAACTTATTCTAGTAAATTAAGGAATGTAAGCAAAATGCATACGATTGCAAAATATTATAGCACAAGGTTTTTTCTTTGAAAGATAATGTTGCAATCCTATGCAAAAAAAAACTGATTTAACTAATTTTTAAGTTGAATTTTGAAATAAAATTCAAATTTCTATTTAAGGGGAAAATATATGACAAACTTGCAACCATCAAGAGAAGTCTTTATTACTTGTGCTGTTACTGGCTCAGGAGATACAACTGGGAGATCAGATAAGGTTCCTATAACCCCACAGCAAATTGCAGATTCTTGCATTGAAGCAGCCGATGCTGGCGCAGCAATTGTTCATATTCATGTTCGAGACCCTAAAACAGGAGTCCCAGCTCGTGACCCTGAACTCTACAGCCAGGTGATTGATATAATCAAGAAATCAAAAGTGGACATGGTCATCAACTTTACTGCTGGAATGGGTGGTGATATTGTTTTTGGGTCAGCTGAAAAGCCTTTCCCACTCAATGAAGCTGGTACCGACATGGTTGGCGCAACAGAGCGGCTTGAACATGTTCGGAATCTACTTCCAGAGATATGTACCATCGATTGCGGAACTATGAATTTTGGCCATGGCGATTATGTAATGACGAATACCTCCTCAGTTCTTCAAGAAATGGCTCGCCAGGTTCAGGCGCTTGGTGTCAGACCAGAGATTGAGTGTTTTGATACGGGTCACTTGCAGCTGGCAATATGGCTGAAGAATCAAGGACTAATTGATGATCCAGTCATGATTCAGCTTTGTATGGGAATTCCCTGGGGCGCCCCAGATGATATGCACACCTTCTTAGCGATGACTTCAAGTGTTCCTAAAGATTGGACTTTTTCAGCCTTTTCAATAAGCAGAAATCAGCTCCCTTTTGTCGCAATGGCGATTCTTGCTGGAGGAAATATTCGTGTTGGCCTGGAAGATAATATTTATCTAAAGAAAGGTGTTCTTGCTACTAACGGTGACCTTGTCAAAAAAGCAGTCCAGACAGCAGAAGGCATGGGCTGCACGATTTTAGGTCCAGATCAAGTTCGTAAGAACTTAAAACTAGAAAAGCGCTGGGGATAGGGATGACTCAGATAAAGTCTGCAGGGGTTATTGGAGCGGGCGTTATTGGAAGCGGATGGATAGCTCGCCTAATGCTCAATGGAATTGATGTATTTGTATTTGACCCATCTTTAGATGCTCCTCAGAATGTTCAAAAAGTTATTCAAAATGCTGAGAGGGCATATAAAAACCTTCTCAAGTCAAGCCTGCCTGAGAAGGGTAGTCTTACATTTTCAGCTTCAGTTTCTGATGTTGCTAAATCATCAGAATTAATTATTGAAGCAGTTCCAGAAAGACTTTCTGCAAAGCAATCGGTTTATGATGAAATTGAGTCCAATGGCTCTGCGGATTTGATAATTACATCCTCAACTTCAGGGATATTGCCATCTGATTTGCAGTCAGAAATGATTCACCCTGAGCGTCTGATTGTTGCACATCCATTTAATCCAGTCTATCTATTGCCATTAGTAGAGCTAGTAGGTGGAAAGCAAACATCTCATAAAGTGATCAATAAGGCCTCAAGCATTTTTACTCATATTGGAATGTTTCCACTCCATATTAAGAAAGAGATACCTGCCTTTATTGCTGACAGGCTTCTTGAATCAGTCTGGCGTGAGGCTTTGTGGCTAGTGAATGATAATGTTGCTACAACAGAAGAAATAGATGATGCTATTCGCTATGGATTTGGCCTTAGATGGGCTCAGATGGGTCTTTTCGAAACCTACAGGCTAGCTGGTGGTGAGGCTGGAATGCGTCATTTTATTGCACAATTTGGTCCTTGCCTAGAGTGGCCTTGGACTCACCTCACGGATGTCCCTGAGTTCACTGATGAACTTATTGACAAGGTATCCAATCAATCCGATGATCAGTCTGGGCAATACAGCATTGATGAACTAATGCAGAAGCGTGATGATAACTTAGTTGACTTTTTGAAAGCTTTAAAAGAGAACCGATGGGGTGCCGGAAACCTTTTAAAAGAATACGATGAAACTCTATCGAACCCAGTCAACAAACTAGAATTTTCGAAGCTAGATTTATCTCAACCTATTGATACTTATACGACTCATATTCCTAAGGAATGGGCCGATTATAACGGCCATATGACCGAGGCTCGCTATCTGGATTGCTTCTCAGAAGCAACAACTGAGTTAATGGCTATCATTGGTGCTGATGAAGAATATATCGCTAATGTTGGCTCCTACTTTACAGTTGAAACACACATAAGGCATCTTGATGAAGTTTTAATAGGAGAAAGAATCTACTCCAAAACGCAAGTGATTTATGGTCAGAATAAAAAACTTCACCTCTTCCACTGGCTACATCATAATGATGGAAGACTCCTTGCAACAGCGGAACATATGTTGATCCATGTAGACCTAAAAACTCGCGGTGCCAGCATGCCTAGCGATCTAGTAATGGATAGAATTGAGCGCATTTATAACGCGCATAAAAAACTACCCTCTCCAGAAGGAATAAGCCGTGCCGTAGGTGATAAAGTCTAATACCATTCATCTGCCATACTTTCTTTCTTCTTAGCCATATAGTCTATTAAGGCCTCGTCTATAGACTCATCTAAAGGTGGCTCTTCATATTCCTCTAACATCTGATTCCAACGCTCATAAGCTCTTTGTTCAGCATCTTTCGATCCATCTTCCACCCACTGTTCATAAGAATTGTTATCAGGAAGCTCTGCTCGATAATTCGCAGTCTCAAAGTTTTCAGCTGTGTGCTGAGTTCCCAAGAAATTCTCACCTGGTGAATTTTCTTTAAATGCACTGCTTGCTAAAGAATTCTCATCAATAGTCAATCCCTCAAACATGCGATGAAGCATTCCAAGACGATCACAGTCCAGTATAAACTTTTCATAACCAACAACCAGCCCTCCTTCAAGCCAACCAGCAGCCTGATGCATAAAGTTGGCGCCTGCCAAAATTGCTGGATACATAGAATCCACTGACTCCTGCATTGCTTGAGCATCGGCAACCTTTGAGGCTGTATAGTGGCCGCCCGCCCTAAATGGCAACTTCACTCTTCTGGCCATCTGTCCAACGGCATAGGTTGCTAGGCTTGACTCGGCAGTTCCAAAAGTAGGTGCTCCTGATTTCAAATCCATTGTGGTTAAGAAGTTTCCATATACTGCACTTGAGCCAGGCCTTACAAGTTGCGTGAGTGCTACTCCAACTAGCGTTTCTGCATGGGCTTGAGCAATAGCTGCTGGCATCGTGACGGGGGACATTGCGCCGCCCAAAATAAATGGTGTTATAACGACGCCCTGATTCGCCCTTGCATAACCTTTGAGTGCATCAGTCATAGTTTTGTCGTAAACCAGCGGGGAATTAACATTAATGTTTCCCTGTATTACACAGCTCTTATCTAACACATCGCCACCAAATACGATTCGCGCCATATTGATTGAATCTTCTACTCTATCAAGAGCGGTTACTGAGCCCATAAAAGGCTTGTCAGAATACTTAATATGGGAATAAACCATATCTAGATGGCGTTTATTGACAGGAATATCTACTGGCTCACAGTTTGTACCGCTTGTATGATGTAGCCATGGAGTCATATGGGAAAGCTTTATCAAATTATTAAAATCTCGCATGTTGCCTTGCCGCCTTCCACCCTTAAGATCATATACAAAAGGGGATCCATAAGCTGGACCTAGAACTAGCTTATTACCCCCAAATATGGTTGATCTTTTAGGATTCCTTCCAAGCATTTCAAACTCACTTGGTGCAGTCTTGCAGAGATTTTGAACAAGGCCCTTATCAAACTTTACAAGGGTTCCTTTAACGGTTGCACCAGCTTCCTTAAATAAGTTTAATGATTCTTCGTCATCCCAAAATTCTAGGCCTACTTCCTTTAGTATCCAATCGACATGGTCATCAATTTTTGAAAGCTCTTCCTCACTAAGCATATCATAGCACTTGATATTTCGTGTCAAATATCTTGGCGGATCAATCTGCTCTGATTTTTTTCGTTCTGCAATTTTTGCCGAACGACCACCTTCTCCTCTTCGACGATTTGACATAGAACCTCCAATTAAACTAGTTCGAAAAATATGAAATTAGTTTTAAGCCAATGTTAATTCAAAAAAAAAATTAACTCAAGTGAATAAATTCATTAATTTTTATTGATTTTTTTTAAATAAGTTTAAAAAATAGATAATATAATCAGAATTTAATTTAAAAAAAGGGGTCAATACATGAAAAAAATGGAGCTGAAAGGCAATATTACATCTGAGATACTCCCTCTTTTTGAGGGAGACAATGCTTACTTAAAAGACTTTGCCACTTCAAATGATGAGGCTGCGCCGATAACCGCTGGCCTTTTTCGTCTAGAGAGGGGCGAATCAATTACTTACGACTATACCTATGAAGAAATGAAGTTGATCATAGATGGTGAGTTTCATATCAGTGACGGCTCAGGTGAGGAGGTTACAGCAAGCAAAGGGGATTTAATTTATTTCCCTAAAGGCAGTGTCATCACCTTTAGAACCGACGATTTTGGTCTGGGTTATTTTGTAGGCCAAAGAGGTCAAGACGAAGCTTAGAGAGACCTAGTTTGACAAAGCACCCTTCCACTTATTGGTGCAGAAATCGTTCTTCTATAAGCCTCTACAATTCGTTTCTCTGAAGTTGGCTCGAATCCATCGAAGATCATCCCATAATGCTCAACGGAGTTCTCAATAATAGATGGTGAAACTATATTAATTCTAAGCTTGCCAGCATACTCTGCAGCCAATGTTGAAACACACATGTTTAATGCGCCGTTTGCTGCTGCTGCGGCTGAACCTGCCAAAATTGGCTCATCTCCAATAATTCCACTTGTCAAAGTGATTGAACCATTTTCGGTGAGATAGGGAATTGCTGCTTTTGCTAAATTTAGTTGGCTTAAGCACTTATTAGATATTCCTATAGCAAAGTCTTCCATAGTCAACTCCTCAAATGGCTTGAAAGGTGCTCGAACACCAGCACATGAAATTAAAGCATCAAAAGGGCCAATTGTTGCAAGTGCAGCTGATGCGCTCTCAAAGTCTAAGGCATCAATTTTTAAATCAGGTCCAGAGCGGCCAGCTCGAATAACCTCATAGTCTTTTAGTCCACCAACTACAACACTTCCAAGTCTTCCTGTTGCTCCAACCACAATAACTTTTTTCATAAAACTCCTTATTTAACTTTCTTATAATAATGATATCACTAAAAAAGTAGGCTGCCGATACCTCTTTTTACTTCTTCTTTTGTTGCATTAGAATCTAAGGCTTTTCCAATCCTGACGTTGATCTCTCGACGGAAACTGAACTTCATCTTTCTTTTAACTGTTCTTGGTGCTTTTGAGAAAAAACTACCCCACATATTGTTAACTGCAAAAGGAACAACCTTGACTCCTTCTTTTGACTGAGATAAAACTTTTTCAAAGCCTCTTTTTAAATCACTCAACTCTCCTGAAGTTGAAACATGGCCCTCTGGAAATAAGCCAACAACACAGTCTTCATTTAATAAATTAACAATGTTTTGCATTGCATTTCTACTATTCTCAGGCCTTATAGAAACGGCACCAACACCTTTTAAAATCGAATTAAAGATAGGCTTACTATAGTAATCATGGTGAACAACAAATCTTATTGTTCTTGGAACTGCCCACTGAATGAAAGCAAAGTCAATGTAGCTAATATGATTCCCAAGAAGTAGGACAGGACCACCCTTTGGAAGATTTTCAAGGCCATGTACTCTTAATCGATATCGCCATCCAAATAAAAGGAGGCCTGCAAGTTGACGCATAAATTAAAGAATAGCTTTAAGTTTTCTCAATACAATACTGAAGCCAACAAC
>CALKDH010000008.1 GCA_938086805.1 uncultured PS1 clade bacterium
TACACTAGATACTTTAAGCGATCAAGAATACTCCGCTGGAATGGCCGAGGTCATTAAGTATGGTCTTCTTGGTAACGCCGACTTTTTCTCTATGCTAGAGACTAATATTGAATCAATTATGGCTCGCAATAAAGATTTAATAATAGAGATTATTTTTAACTCTTGCAAAGATAAAGCTAGCATTGTAGCACTTGATGAATTTGAAAGAGGAAAGAGGGCACTATTGAACTTGGGCCACACATTTGGCCACGGAATAGAAAATGCATTTGGTTACGGTAATTATCTTCATGGAGAAGCTGTTTCAATAGGAATGGTCATGGCGACTAAACTCTCTATGGATGAAGGGTATTTATCAAATGAAGATGCGATACGAGTTGAAAGCATTCTCTCAAAAGCTGACCTGCCGATATCGATCAAAAAGAGCATTGGTAGCGAAACATTGATAGAGGCAATGTCACTGGATAAAAAATCAATTGATGGCAAGATACGCTTAGTTCTTTTAAAGGCCCTTGGCGACTCTTACCTAACAGACTCATACTCAAAGGAAAATTTTAATAAAGTGGTCAATAATTTTTGCCACTAATTTATTTTAAATTATGTCATTAGATAATAAAAAAGTTAAAGAAATTGCTTACCTAGCTAGGCTCAATATTGAGGATTCAGACATTGAGCAGGCTACTGCTGAGCTGAATAATATTCTAAGCTTAATGGACAAATTAGGCGAAATAGATACTGGTGATTCTGAGCCCATGGCCCACCCATTAAAAATGTCCCAACGATTAAGAGAGGATAAGGTGTCGGAAGATGATCTCTCTGAAGAATTTCAAGCCATTGCTCCAAAGACCGGTAAAGGTCATTTTCTCGTACCAACAGTAATTGAGTAATCATGCATAATTTAACCGTTGCTGAGCTAATAAAAGGTCTAAAAAATAAGGATTTTTCCTCTCTAGAGCTTACTCAGCATTATTTAAATAGAATCAAAAGCTCAGAGCTGAACGCTTTTATTTCTATTACTGAAGATGAAGCGCTTTCTCAAGCAAAGGAGGCTGATAAAAAAATAAAACAAGGTGATAGCTCAATTCTTACAGGGATTCCTTATGCCCATAAAGATATCTTTTGTACTAAGGGGGTCAAGACTTCTGCTGGTTCTAAAATGTTGGATTCTTTCATTTCTCCTTATGACGCAACTGTCACAAAGAAACTAAATAATGAAAATATGGTTATGCTTGGAAAGACTAACATGGATGAATTCGCCATGGGATCATCGAATGAGAACTCATATTTTGGCCCTGTCCAAAATCCTTGGGATGTGAGTAAAGTTCCAGGCGGTTCTTCAGGCGGCTCAGCAGCTGCTGTTGCAGCCCGTCTTTCTCCGTTTGCAACTGGAACTGATACTGGGGGAAGTATCCGCCAACCAGCCAGTCTTTGTGGTATTACTGGGCTGAAGCCAACCTATGGGAGAATTTCTCGATATGGGATGATTGCATATGCATCAAGCCTTGATCAAGCAGGGCCAATGACTCAAAATGCTGAAGATGCTGCGATTATTCTAAATGCAATGGCTGGTTTTGATAAGCTTGACTCCACTAGTGCTAATAAATCGGTTCCTGATTATACTCAGTGCCTCGAAGATAGTGTCAATGGTCTAAAAATTGGTTTGCCGAAAGAGTTCTTTTCTGAGGGACTTGATTCAGATGTTGAAAAGGTAGTGATGCAGTCTATAAAAGAATATGAGTCTATGGGGGCGGAAATCAAGGAGGTCTCACTTCCAAACTCGATTCATGCCATTCCAGCCTACTATATTGTTGCACCATGTGAATGCTCATCCAATCTCTCCAGATTTGATGGAGTCAGGTATGGCTATCGTTGTGAAGATCCAAAAGATTTAAATGATTTATATCTAAGGTCTCGTTCAGAGGGTTTTGGGGAAGAGGTTAAGAGAAGAATAATGATTGGTGCTTATGCATTATCAGCTGGTTATTATGACGCCTACTACTTAAAGGCACAAAAAGTTAGGCAGCTTATCAGTGAGGACTTTAAAAAGGCATTCAATGAGGTTGACCTTATCATGGGTCCTGTGTCACCCAGTATAGCATTTAAATTAGGGTCAGTTAAAGATCCTGTTTCGATGTATTTGGCTGATATATATACACTCTCAGTGAACTTGGCAGGACTTCCAGGCATGAGTATTCCAGCTGGATTTTCAGGCAACTTGCCTGTAGGGCTTCAGTTAATTGGAAATCACTGGTCAGAAGAACTGCTCTTAAATGCAGCGCATCAATTTCAAATGAGGACGGACTGGCACAAACATTCGCCAGCAGAAAATTAGGGGCTTGTCTATGACTTGGGAAACTGTAATTGGGCTAGAAATTCACTCACAATTAAGAACTCAATCAAAGATATTTTCTGGTGCCTCTACTGCGTTTGGCTCTAAAGCAAATACCCAGGCTTGCGCTGTAGATCTTGGTTTTCCTGGAGTATTGCCGGTTTTAAATGAGGAAGTTGTTAAAATGGCCCTTCGTTTTGGCCTATCAGTAAATGCAGCCATCAATAAAAACTCGATTTTTGCGAGAAAGAACTATTTCTATCCTGACTTACCCAAAGGCTATCAAATTTCACAGTTTGAGATTCCAATTGTTGGTCAGGGCGCTATTGAAATCACTCTAGAGAGTGGAGACCATAAGACAGTAGGTATCACTCGCGCTCACCTTGAGGAGGATGCTGGAAAATCTATCCATGATCTGTATG
>CALKDH010000009.1 GCA_938086805.1 uncultured PS1 clade bacterium
GTATTGATGAGTCCAGGAAGTAAAACACTGTCACTAGCATCATAAACCTCATCAATTTGACTTTTAGGGCTTTGACCTTGGGACACCAATTCTAAGATTTTATTGCCTTGAATAACGACACCAGCTTCAGCATTCTCTGCATAGACTGCCAAAGGTTTTTTGATCCAAACTATTGATTGAGTTTTAGAGCTCATTTAAGGTCAGGCTGAAAACTAAATAAAACGATGATACACAATCAAAAATTAAAGAGAAACTCCTTTTTCATTAAACCAGTGAGTATTACTGTCATCAAAACCAACTTTGATAGACTCACCGCCCTTAATACTGGTTTGAGTATTAAGCTTGATTGATATTTCTTGATTATCTAGAGTTGTACCGTAAAGGTAACTATCAGAACCCAGTTGTTCAACAGTTTTCACGTCAAGAGGAAGACTATTCTGATTCTGTATTTTTAAGTGCTCAGGTCTAATACCAAAAGTTTTCGCACCCTTTGGAGCAAGCTTTTTAATATTCTCTGGCAAAGATGAACTGTCTAAAAAATTCATTTTTGGCGAGCCAATAAAGCCTGCAACAAATAAATTAGCTGGTTTATTATATAAATCTAGTGGAGAGCCTGTTTGCTCGATAATGCCATCATGCATGACTACAATTTTATCAGCCATAGTCATCGCTTCAACTTGGTCATGAGTTACATAAATCATGGTATTACCGAGCCTTGCATGAAGCGCCTTAAGTTCAACTCGTGTTGCAACACGCAGCTCAGCATCTAAATTAGACAATGGCTCATCAAAGAGATAGATTGATGGCTCCCTAACGATAGCTCTTCCGATTGCAACACGCTGTCTCTGACCACCTGAGAGCTGACCAGGCCTTCTTTTCAGGTAGTCCTCCATACGTAACTGATTCGCAGCCTTATTAATCCTCTGCTCAATGTCATCTTTATCTAGCTTCAGGTTCTCAAGACCGAAAGCAAGATTTTGACGAACCGTCATATGGGGATATAGAGCGTAAGATTGAAACACCATAGCAAGTCCTCTCTTGGCAGCCGATACGTCATTAACTTTTTCATCATTTATCAATATTGAGCCTTCCGTTATAGCCTCAAGCCCAGCAATCATTCTGAGAAGAGTTGATTTACCACAGCCAGAGGGTCCAACCAAGACACAAAACTCGCCATCAAATACCTCAAGATCAAGGCCATGAATGACTTCGGTTTTGCCGTAAGATTTTTTAATATCAATTAGTTTAAGATTTGCCATAATTTATTTCATGCCTGTTGAGGCAATACCTGTAGTAATGTACTTTTGAAGGAAAACAAAGACTAGCGTTGTTGGAATCAAGCTGACCACTGTCATTGCTAATGCATAGTGCTCTCGAGCAAGATACTCACCATTAAAGTCTAGTAAACAAAGCTGAATAGTGTAAGCAGCTTTAGTTGTTGAAACGGCTATCATTGGAAGAATCAAATCATTCCAACGCCATATGATTGAGAGAATACCCAAGACGGCAATAGCTGGGAGCGCTAATGGAAATATTATGCGCCAATAAATCGTCCATTCACTAGCTGCATCCATTCTGGCAGCCTCTAACAGCTCATCTGGAATTGTGAGCATATATTGCCGTAACATGAAGACTCCGGTGGGTGTTGCAGCCCCTGGAATAATAACCCCCCAGAGAGAGCCAGATAATCCTGTCATAGTAACCATCTTAAAAATTCCCACAATGAGAACAGATGCTGGCACCATTAATGTTGCAAGAATGATTACAAAGAATACGATCTGGCCATTAAAGCGGTATTTTGACAATGCAAAAGCAGCCATTGAATTGATTAGAAGTGTAATGATTGTTGCGACAATTGTCACAAATACAGAGTTATTCAGACATCTGACCGCATCAAAACTTCCAAGAGCTTTTTTGGTAAGTGGATCTGTATAGTTAATCCATGATGGCTTCAAATTCTTGTTAATTATGATTTCATTCTGAGAAAGTTTTGTAATCCCAGCTTCTGGATTTGATACTAGTCTTGCGTTAACAGTTTCCTTTGTAGGATTTATTCTACTGACCGAATACTCAATGAGCTCTCCAGTCTCAGGGTCTGGCATGGAGACAAGGATTTGAGCAGTAAATCCATTTCCTTTATATGGCTTAAGTCCAAGGTATTCAGATAACAATCTAGCATCCTCATCATTTAACGTGTCGACTATGGACTGAGGATCATAGTCTTTTTTTGCACTAGGAAACATGCTTGGATACTTAATAAGCCATTCAGGTAAATTCTGATTATCAATCAAATCTTTAGCAAAAACTGAAACCAATCCAAAATGAGACCTTAGGGCATAGTACTCTTTGCCTGTAAAATTTTTAATGTAGTTAACTACATCCTTTTCAGCACGCTCCTCATCATCCAAATTCTTCCAAAACATAACCCATGGCTCAAGGTCTTTCATAATTAAAATGTCTTTTCCATCAGGACCATAAATCGTTGCTCTTGCAACACGCTCATAATCCATTGGTAGAAAGTTAGTGTCATATTTTTGCAGAAGGAATTGCGATTTAATGGAGTTCATTACAAGCCAAAGAACTGGCAAAAATATGATTAAAAAACCTAGAAACAAAAATCCATAAGAAATCCAGTCAGTCAGACTAGCTTTCTTTTTCCCCTGTCTTCTTGTAAAAAATTTAATGACATCCGTCATAACTTGACTTGCCTCCTAGTTAAATAGAATTGAAGCAAAGACAAAATAATCAAAATCAGGGCTACAATTAGGGACGCCATTGCAGCTATACCCAGACCAAAGAATGTTTTTTGACCTCTAATTCCAGCATTTTCGACGATATATGAGACTAAAGAAATCCACCCTACCTGGAGTGCATACAACTCTTCAAACGCTTGGACAGCTTTAATTAGTGAGAGTACTGTCACAACCAGCAGAATTGGCATTAGAAGTGGCAGTGTAATTCGCCAAAAAACTCTCCTATCAGACGTTCCATCCATTTGTGCTGCCTCGTAGAGATCTCTGGGGATGGATTGAAGGCCAGCTAGCAATATAAGCATGTAAAAACCCATATGTGCCCAGGTATAGACAAAGATTGACCAAAACATTGTCCATGTCGGATCTACCAGCCACTGAATGGGTTCACTAATCCAGTTCCAATCTATCAAGGTTTGTGAGAGCATTCCTTGTCTCTTTAAAATAAGGGTCCATAAAAAAGCTACAACAACAGGGCTAAGCATAACTGGATAGAAAAAAACAGCTCTCCAAAAACCCCTTCCAATGATCTCTCGATTAAGCACAATCGCAGTGAATAATGCAATTAGAATCATTATTGGAACTTGAAGAATAACGAAAACAAAGGTGTCATAAAGAGCCGCCTGAAATTTATCATTTTCAACATTGATTCCACCCGTATCAATTTGAACTTCTTGGGTAATCCTTGCAAGGTTATCAAGACCAGAGAAGTCTCGAGATTCAAAGTTTATGCTTGTTCCATCGGTAACCGAGAAACCAAAATTCATAAACAATGGAAGAAATGTAAACAAACCAAATATCAAGATATTTGGAAACAAAAATAAATAAGGTAGTGACTTGGTGCCAAATAATTTTTGAGTAAATTCTATAGGCCAACCTATACTCGACATTAGTTTTGGTACAAAACCATAGACCTCTTTTGAGAGCACAAAGCCAATCAAAAGATAGACAGTAAAGAACAGAAACCAACTATTAAGATTTAGAACAGACTCAAACATTATTAGGGTTGAATATTAAATAAAATTAAGGCCGCCTCAAGAGACGGCCTTAAAGTTTAGAACTTTAGTATAACTGAATAATGTTTATTCAGCTATCTTAGCTGCTACGTCAGCATCAATTGCTGCCAAAGCGTCATCTAGGCTCATTTCACCTGTAATCGCTTTAGTTATGTAGTCAGGAACGATGCCATAAATGGCAAAGTTCTTGTTGTAGCCTTGGAACCAGTACGCTTGTGGCGTTGATTCTGCTGCCTTACCAGCGTTCGCTGCGAAAGTAGAAAGACCCTCTGAAACTCTTTGGCTTACACCTGAGTAGTCAATTCCAGCCTTCTGAAGTCCTTGGTGAGCGGTAATGTTTCCTGTATTGGCTGCAAAGTATCCTGCCCTACCAGCTTGTGACAAAAAGTCAATATATGATGCTGCGACTTCAGGGTGCTTTGAAGAGTTAAATGCAACAATTCCTGAACCACCAGGCATCGCTCCACATCCACCTGGACCGCAAGGGATTGGAACTACTTTCCACTCAAAATCAGTAATGTTTGCGTCATAGTTGCCAAGCATCCATGATCCAGACATGTGCATAGCTACTGTTCCATCAAGGAACAGAGGCGCTGCATTTCTATATGCAGTACCACCACCAGCAGGCCAACCTTCAGCAGGCATTAAGCCCTCTTCGTGCCATCCAACAAATGTCTCAGCAAAGTCTCTGAAACCTTGATCTACTAAGATAGGAACACCATTTTCATGGAATTTAGCTCCATACGAAAATGCTGGACCAGCCCATCTGTGAGCAGTTCTGTCCATTGCAAGACCTGATGTTAGACCAAGCTCTGACTTAACTACTCTTAAAGCGTCAGCCCAATCATCCCATGTAGCGCCTTCTTCTGGCATATCCACACCAGCATCTTCAAACATAGTGACGTTGACATAAGGACCAGTAACTGTTAACTGAGTTTGCCAACCATAAATTCCGTTATCACCAGAGGGCTTTCTGTACCATGGAAGTGTTGCACCATAGTTTGCTTCCCAAGCTCCAGCGTCAACATAAGGTGTTAGGTCAAGGTAGTATTGATTTAGACCACCAAGATTTGTAATACGCGCAACATCTGGCGCTGATCCAGCTTCAAGTTGGTTCTCAAGTTGATCTCTAACCACATCGTAGCCGACCACTTCGAAGTTAACTGTATTACCTGTTGAGTTCTCCCAAACAGATGACATCTGCTCTAAGACATCACACTCATTAGCATCTTGGTAGCAGACAAACTTTATTTCTGCTGCATTTGCACTAAATGATGAGACGGCAAGCAAGGATGCCAACAAAATACTCTTTCTCATATTTCTCTCCAAATTTAATTAAAAAAATTACTTCATTTTCTCTTAAAACAAAAACTGAAAATTTTGTGCCTTAAGTCTACTCTATAGTAGGAAACCACACAGAATAACTGGTAGTTTTAACTTATTTCGATATTTTTCATTTATACCAAAACTACTGTAAATATATACGAGTATCTGCACTATGTCAACTAATTTGAAAATAAAAGAAAAAAAACGAAAATAAATGAAAATGAATAATAAAATCTATAATATAATGGGACGATTATGGAAAAACTTAACAAACGACAACGTGACATCCTAAACCTTGCAGAGGAGGAGGGTTATGTTAGTGTTGAGAGTTTAGCAAAAACATTTGAAGTTACTCAGCAAACAATCAGAAGTGATATTAACAACTTCTGTGACAATGATTTGTTAACGCGTGCTCATGGTGGTGCATTTTTTTCTAAAGCGCATCACTATGGTTACAAATCCCGTAAATCGCTGGCTAGTGACGAAAAGAAAGATATTGCCAATGCAGTAGCAAACATTATTCCAAATAATTCTTCTGTTGTTCTTGGAAATATATATAGCACTGCTAGTGGCACAACAACCGAACAGGTAGCTGAGTCTTTGATCAATCATAAAGATCTAAAAGTAATTACAAATGACATCAATATTGTTAATATTTTGACACAATTTGATAACGCTGAAATTTGGCTTGCTGGAGGAAAAGTTCGAAACATTGATTCTGCTGTTATTGGACTAAATACAGCTGAATTTATTAAGCAGTTTAAAGTTGATTTTGCGGTTGTTGGGGTTTCAGCAATTGATAATGATGGCGCATTAATGGACTTTGACTATGAAGATGTGCAGGTTTCTAAAGCTATATTTAATCACTGTAGAAAGCTCATCCTAGTTGCAGATAACTTTAAGTTTGATAGCACGGCGCCAATGCTCATTGGAAATATTTCTGAGGTTGATATCCTGGTGACTAACTTTCAACCTCCTAGCGAAATTATAAAAATTTGCAATACTAATAATATTGAGATTGTTGTAGCCTCTAAACCAGATCAAGAGGAAAGCTAAACCGGACCAGGAAACTATTAACATCACAACAATCTTTAAACTAAATTTGTAATAATTATATGACTATAGACAATCTAGGCAAGCTCATTCATTTGAAAAAACTTTGCACTGATGCAGCACATTTTCAAATGCTTGCTGTAGATCAGAGACCGCCAATCTTTAACATCATCTCAAAAGCCAAGGGCAGAGAGCATCAATATGAGGAAGTCGTGGAATGCAAGAAGCTAATTACTTTGAGTCTCTCTAATCACGTTACTGCAATTCTTATGGACCCTAACTTCTCATTATCAAACCTTCTTCAATACAACAAATCAAAGGGCCTTGTGATCACGCTTGAGGACCACAGCTTTAAAGAGACTGAGAGAGGTAGATTCTCAGAAAATATTCAAAACTGGAGTGTTGAAAAAATTAAAAGAGTTGGTGGTGATGCGGTTAAAGTTCTTGCATGGTACAGACCTGATGCTGACACCGAATCTATTGAACATCAAAAACAATATGTAAAAAGAATAGGCGAAGAGTGCGAAAAGTATGGCATTCCTTTTCTTCTCGAGCTGCTTGTTTATCCATTCCAGAATGATGAAAACCACACCACAGAATATCAAGAGCAAAAACTGAAAAACTCTCAACATGTCATTGATAGCGTCAAAGAATTTGCAAAAGATGAGTATAAGGTTGATATCTTCAAACTTGAGAGCCCAGTGGACAGTAGTGAGCTCGAGAGTGAGATAACTAATGAGACTGAGCAAGCATTTAAAGATCTTGCAGCTGCAACCAATAACAAACCATGGGTTGTTCTTTCTTCTGGAATGGATAAAAAATCATTTTACAAGTGCCTAGAACTTGCATATAAAAATGGCGCTTCAGGTTACCTTGCAGGAAGAACTATATGGCTTGATGCGTTTAAATATTATCCAGATATCCAACAAGTTGAGAATGGATTAAACGAAGATTCAGTCAATTATGTAAAAGAACTTAATGAATTGACTGCTGATAATGCCAAATCTTTAGAAACTTACTTTAACAATGGATTTAAAATCAATAGTCCAGAAAAACTTAGTAGCAACTTTGGAGGGTTTTTATGATAGGTTATTTAGCACTTGCAAGAGAGACTTTTGATGTTGAGTATGCAGAGTCTAAATTTGAAAAAGCAAAATCACTTCTACTATCTCTAGAGCCTGATGCAATTGGCTTTAATGATCTTGTAACGAATGACAGTGGTGCTGAAAGCGCCCTATCTTTTTTTAAAAGTAATAATTTTGAAAAAATTTTTCTCTTTCAAACAACCTTTACTGACGCCAAGTTTCTCTTAAACTTTGCTAAATCTATTCAAAGACCGATATGCATTGTCTCTTTTCCAGAACCTAGAACTGGAGGAAGGTTAAGATTAAATTCAATTTGCGGACTTAATTTAGCAATGCACTCCCTACTTAAAAATGACATCTCTCCTGATTTTATAATTATGGATAAGGATGATAAGATTAATGAAATGTCTTTCAATAGTTTTATCAAAGGCAAAAGTAATAGTGAAGGAATTTCATGGGACATAGCGACCATTGCTGACGATAATGCAAAATTCGACTATTCGATAGATAGACAAACAATTGGAATTATTGGAACAAGACCTGAAGGTTTTGACACCTGTGACTATGATTCAAATGAGGTAACCTCTAAACTAAATGTTTCTTTGGTTGATCTAGAGCTTGAAGATTTATTTGATGAAGCCAAAGAAATTGAAGCTGAAACAATTGTTAAAACCAAAAGCGCTGTATCAAACTATCTTGCGGGCACAGAAGAACTTGTTCAAGAAGAGTTTGACAAAAGTCTTTCTATCTTTCATGGTCTTGAAAACCTAAAAAACAAGCATCAACTCGATGCATTTGCAATCCGCTGCTGGCCAGAAACCTTTACCGAGTATGGCTGCGCCTCTTGCGGCCCAATGGCAATGATGAATGAAAAGAAAGTCAGCTGTGCTTGCGAAGCTGATGTATTGGGTGGCATTAGTTGCAATATTCTTAATCAGATGAACAATAATCCTTCACTATTGGTTGACATTGTTGATGTTGATAAATCAGATAATTCCCTAGTTTTTTGGCATTGCGGATTAGCCCCTATTAGTATGGCTAAAGAAGGCACAGCTAAATCTGGAATTCACTCGAACAGAAAAAAACCACTCCTTCATGACTTTAGTCTTAAAGAGGGAGAAATTACTATCTTTAGAGTCTCTAAGGCAAGAGGAAAACTTCAGTTTTTTGTGATGAAAGGTCAAGTTCTTGATCGACCTAACTCTTTCTCTGGAACCTCGGGAGTCATTAATTTAGGTGAAGATAGTGCCAATAAATTAGAGCGAATGTTTAAAGGTGGTTTAGAGCACCATGTAGCATTTACTTATGGTGATATTTCTGACAAACTTATCCATTTTGGCAGGCAAATGAATATTCCAACATATACACTATGACTGAAAAGATTAAATATGCAATTATCGGTGCCGGGTGTATGGGTCAAGAACACATCTTAAATATTGGAATAATTGACGATGCTGAGGTTGTTGCGTTATGTGATACGAGTGAACAATCGATTAAAGAGAGTCTAGAACTTCTTAATTATGAAGTCGCTATTTTTAATGATTACAATGATCTAATTGAGGCAAACATTGCGAATGCATTCATCATTGCAACCCCCAATTTCACTCATATCGATGTTCTCAAAGATGTTATGAAATCTGGGGTTCACCTTTTAATTGAAAAACCCCTCTGTACGACTGTCAAGGATTGTCAAGAATTTGAAAAACTAGCTGAAAATTACCCTGGCGTTATATGGACAGCAATGGAATATCGCTATATGCCACCTGTCCAAAGAATGATAAAGGAGATTCACAACAATACGATTGGTGATCTAAAAATGCTTTCTATCAGGGAGCATCGCTTTCCATTTCTTCATAAGGTAGATGATTGGAATCGATTTGCTATAAAGACAGGGGGGACTCTTGTTGAAAAATGCTGCCATTTTTTTGATTTAATGAGATTAATTGCTCAAAGTGAGCCTGTCAAGGTTTATGCGAGTGGCAACCAAGATGTAAACCACCTCGATGAGACCTATGATGGAATGACGCCTGACATTCTTGATAATGCATTTGTCATCGTTGACTTTGAGAATGGTGTAAGAGCCTTCCTAGATATATGTATGTTTGCTGAAAACTCTGAATATCAAGAGGAACTTTGTGCTGTTGGCTCAATCGGAAAAATTGAGACTGAGGTTCCTTCAAATGCCTCTGGAATAACAAACTCTGATATTAGAATTGGAATGAGAGGTGAACAAACTGCATTAAAAGAAAATATAACGGTAGACCCCAAAATACATGAAGCAGGACACCATCACGGATCTACATACTATGAGCATACCTCATTTATTAAAGCTATTCGAAACAATACCAAGCCAGAAGTGTCGCTAAATGATGGTTTAATTGCTGTTGCTATTGGTGAAGCTGCAGAGAAATCAATTAAAGAAGGCAGGGTTGTTCAAATGAGTGAATTCAACCTCTAGCAACAATAACTCAATATTTTCATTAAAATTGACTGAATGATTACATGCGTTGGACCCATTTTTCTTGACAGAGTGATCAAGATTGATCGTTTTCCTGTAAAGCCAATAAAACTGGTGGCAAGTGGACTAGAAAAGCGTCTTGGTGGTCCTGCTCCAGTTGCAAGTTTTGCTATTAAGTCCCTGGGAAGCAATACTGAATTTATAGGTCGTTTTGGAAGTGATGATGCGGCTGAGTATTTGAAATCAAAATTTCTTGAAAATGATATTTCAATTCAAAAATCAATTTTTGTAGACGACGCACAATCCTCTCAAAGCCATATCTTTGAAGATAGTGAGGGTGAAAGAATGCTTGCCGTATATAACGAAAAAAAGCTTACCAATAATAAAACCTTACCCGTATTTAACTTTTCAAGCGCTCAATCGTATCTGGTTGATACAAATTGGATTGAGGCGGCGCATTTTGTTGCAGTTGAGTCAAAAAAAAATAAAATTAATTGCGTTGTAGACCTTGATAATTTTAGCAATAGCAATTTAGTTGAAGAGGTAGTTAATTCTGCTTCACATCCCATCTTTTCGGAAATAGGATTGAATCGGTATACCAATAATATGCCAATTATCGATGCATTGAGGAGTCTTTATCAAAACAACCAAAAATTTTATGCAGTTACACTTGGATCTAAAGGTGTCTATTGGATAGAAGATGGAAATGTTTTTCATTGTAATTCTCCTAAAATCAAAGTCAAAGAAACCAACGGAGCT
This sequence comes from uncultured PS1 clade bacterium, assembly GCA_938086805.1. Classification (GTDB taxonomy): domain Bacteria; phylum Pseudomonadota; class Gammaproteobacteria; order PS1; family Pseudothioglobaceae; genus Pseudothioglobus. The sequence continues at coordinate 10,448 of CALKDH010000009.1, forward strand.
GGGGATGTTTTTCATGGCGCATTTGCTAAATTTATTAAAACCAAAACTGCTCAAGAAGCTATCGAGCTTGCAACTGCTGCTGCGTCACTTAAGTGCACTCGGATAGGTGGCATCAAAACTCTTCCAAGCTATGATGAAGTCATAGAATTTTCTAAGCAAATTAAACCTTCTAAACAAATATAAATAATGAAAAAAATATTAATAACGGAATTCATGGAGCAAGAGAGTGTTGACAAAATGTCTGAAATTTTTGATGTAACTTATGACACTACACTTCATAACAATCAGGACAGACTTAGCTCTTTAATTGCTATGACTGATGCCGTCATAGTTCGAAATAAAACTCAGCTCACCGAAGAACTTCTTCTGAAGGCCAATAAATTAATTTTTGTTGGAAGACTAGGTGTTGGTCTGGACAATATTGACACAAATTTTTGTTCTGCAAACAACATTTTTGTTCAACCAGCAACAGGCATGAATGCTGACTCAGTTGCTGAATATGTCATTACTTGCGCATTATCATTATTAAAAAACATACCTATTGCTCACTCCGGGACAATTTCTGGGCAATGGCCACGAACCTCTATTGAGTCAAGAGAACTAGGAGGAAAAACTCTTGGTCTTCTTGGTTTTGGAACCATCGGCAGAAAGGTCTGTCGGTTGGCTCAGGTGTTTGGAGCTGAAGTAATCGCTTATGACCCTTTTGTTCAGAAATCCGACATCTCAGAATTCAATATATCACTCGTGGAACAAGAAAAACTCTTTAGTCTTTCTGATGTAATTTCGATTCACCTTCCCTTAACCAATGACACAAAAGACTTAATCAATGAAAATTCATTTAACTTGATGGAGCGCAATCCAATTATTATTAACTCTTCTAGAGGTTCAATTGTTAATGAGAATGACCTGATTAAAGCTTACAGTCAAAATGTAATTAGTGGCTTTGCTCTTGATGTTTACAGCTCTGAGCCAATTAAAGAAGACTTTTATAAACAAATCTCAAACTCAATGAACTGTATTCTTACCCCTCACACCTCAGGTGTAACATCTGAGTCAAACATAAGGGTTAGCGAATTCATTACTGAAAAGACGATTAGTTTTCTTAATGGCTAGTTATTAGACAGGGTTCTTTTCACAGCATCTTTCCATCCAGCAAGTTTTCTTTTTCTAGAATCACTTGTCATTTTTGAATTGAATTGACTGTCTGATTGCCAAGACTCAGAAAATTCATCCATCGATGGATAAAACCCAACCTGCATTCCCGCCAAGTATGCTGCCCCTAAAGCCGTGGTCTCAAGATTCTTTGGCCTGTCCACTGGGAGCTCAAGAAGGTCAGATAGCATCTGCATTGTCCAGTCTGACGCAGCCATTCCACCATCAACTCTAATTGCACTGAGCTTACTTTCACCCAAATCTTTTGAAATTGCATTTAATAGGTCAGATGTTTGATAGCAGACAGACTCAAGAGCAGCCTTAGTAATTTCAGATGGTCCAGTGTTACGAGTCATTCCAAAAAGTGCACCACGACAGTCTGGATCCCAATGAGGAGCGCCTAATCCTACAAAAGCAGGAACAAGATATACGTCTTGAGACTGATCAGCCTGCATTGCAAGAACTTCAGATTGTTCAGCTGACTCAATGAATTTAAGTCCATCGCGCAACCATTGAACTGCCGCTCCAGCGATAAAAATTGATCCTTCAAGGGCATAACAGGTTTTGCTATTCACTTGGAATGCCAGAGTAGTTAGTAATTTATTGTTGGATTTCACAGGCTTATAGCCGGTATTGATTAAAACAAAACAGCCGGTACCGTAAGTCGACTTCACCATCCCAGGCTGAAAACATGCCTGACCTACAAGGGCTGATGGCTGGTCACCAATTGAGGCAGCAATGGGTATCTCTGAACCAAAGATAGACTCATCAATCTTTCCGAAGTCAGCAGCATTATCATAAACCTGAGGAAGCATTGATGCAGGGACATTAAAAAGGTCTAACAGATCGGCATCCCAGCAGCCCTCATGGATATTATATAAAAGTGTTCGACAAGCATTAGTGGCATCCGTTGAATGAATTTTCTTGTTGCTTAGACGCCACATAAGAAAGCTATCAATTGTTCCAAAGAGAAGCTGGCCTTCATTAGCTTTTTCACGGGCACCATCAACGTTATCAAGAATCCAGGCGATTTTTGTAGCGCAAAAATAAGGATCGAGCAGAAGCCCTGTTTTGTGGTTGACTATCGACTCATGACCAAGATCCTTAAGTCTTTGACACTGATCAGAAGTTCTTCGATCTTGCCAAACAATAGCATTATAAATTGGCTTACCTGTCACCTTATCCCAAACAACTGTTGTTTCTCTCTGATTTGTGATGCCGATAGCTTCAATTTGATTTGGCTCAATTTTCGATTCTTTAATAGCGTTTTTACAGCTCTCCAGTGTTGAGATCCATATTTCCTCAGGGTCATGCTCAACCCAGCCAGAGTCGGGATAAAATTGTGTAAACTCTTTTTGACCTATTGAAATAATTTCGTAGTTTTTGTCAAACAAGACTCCCCTTGATGAAGTCGTTCCTTGGTCGATTGATAGAATATATTTAGCAATTTTTGACATATTTTTTTCTTTTCGATTTAAGTTTTATTTAATTCATCAGATTGAATTTCCAAATAATGAAACTATGTTCTACTATTGAAAACTTATTTAAAAGTAGTATACATTATCTGTTAAAATTTATTTACAAATAGGCTTTAAAGTCTGATTATATAGAGCTATTTTAATTAAAAGATATGATCCAATAAATTATGCCAAACGAAAAAAGAGGAGATGGTACAGTAGGAAAGGCACTAGACGTTCTGAGTGAAGTTGCAGATATTGGCTCTCCGGTAAGATTCTCTAGCCTACTTAAAACCAGTAAGTACCCAAAGGCCACGCTGTATAGACTTCTCCAGACATTACTGAATCAAGATATGCTCAGCTATAATGAAGAAGAGCAAACTTACAAGCTGGGGCTAAAGCTTGTTAGGATGGCACATTCGGCCTGGCTTCAAAGCTCATTAGCACCTGTTGCAGTTCCCTTTATTGATGATTTGTCTGCAAAAGTTGGTGAAACTGTCCACTTAGCAGAGCTCGACAATGGTCAGGTTTTATATGTTGACAAGCGAAATCCAGCCTCTCCCATAGAGATGTATTCTCAAGCTGGAAAAGTTGGGCCAGCATATTGCACAGGGGTCGGTAAAGCAATGATGGCTTTCTTGGACGAATCAGAATTAAATAAAGTTATATCTAAGCAAGCATTTCATAAATATACTGAAAATACAATTACTTCTGCAAAAGCACTAAAAAAAGAACTTGCTACTATTAAAAAAGAGGGAATTTCATTCGATAGACAGGAGCATGAGGAAAAAATTATTTGTATTTCATCCCCTATCCTTACCTCTGGTGGTAAAGTGATTGGAGGCCTTTCCATTACAAGTTCTATAGACATTCATAGCCTCAAAAGTCTTGAAAAATTTAAACCTGAACTACTTGAAACTTCAGAATTGATTGGAAAAGAGGCAGGAGCCTGGAGTTTCCCAGAAAAAAATTATTAATTTAAATATTACTTATTATGGCATCTTTACAAATATCTAACGCGACTAAAAAGTATGATGATCTAGAGGTTATTCACGGTATTGATCTAGAAATTCAGAACGGAGAGTTTTGTGTCTTTGTTGGCCCCTCAGGTTGCGGAAAATCGACTTTACTGAGAATGATATCTGGACTAGAGGAGGTAACTAGCGGACAAATTCACATAGGTGATAGAGATGTCACCTCAATGCACCCTGCAGATAGAGGAATTGCAATGGTATTCCAATCCTATGCTCTTTACCCTCACATGACCGTAAGAGAGAACATGGGCTTTGGACTTAAGATGTCGAAAGTTCCTTCAAATGAGATCGATAAAAAAGTTAATGAGGCTGCTGAAATTCTTCACTTAGAAGAGTACCTCGATAGAAAACCAAAGACTCTCTCTGGAGGCCAAAGACAAAGAGTAGCAATCGGAAGATCTATTGTTAGAGGGCCTGAAGTATTCCTATTTGATGAACCTTTATCTAACCTTGATGCTGAACTAAGAGTTGAAATGAGAGTGGAGATTTCTCGTCTTCACCGTGAACTTGGAACCACAATCATCTATGTAACTCATGATCAGGTCGAGGCAATGACTTTGGCAGACAAAATTGTCGTTCTTAAAGATGGTTTAATACAACAAGTGGGAACACCCTTGTCACTCTATGATGATCCAGAAAATGTTTTTGTAGCAGGATTTATTGGTTCACCAACAATTAACTTTGTTCATGGCGAAATAAATGGCTCCAATCTCTCGATACCTGGCCTACAATCTATCAAACTTAAGCTTGACAAATCTATAACGTCTTCATACTCAGAACTACTAATTGGACTTAGGCCTCAACACTTAACTCTTGTTGAGTCAGGTGACCTTGAAGTTGAATTTACTGAAGCCTTGGGAGATATATCCTATGTTTATCTCAAGACGACAAATGGTGAGCGAATTGTTGTTGAGTCTAGGGAAGAGAAGTTACCATCATCAGGAGATCAAGTGGGCATTAAAGCTAACGCTTCAAAAGCATTATTTTTTGATCCTAAAACAGAGCTCAGAATTAAATAGACTAGAGCATCTCCCAGAAAACTCCTGAAGCTGGAACTTTGATTGAGCCAACTGTTGACTCCTCTTCACTAAAATTAAACCAAAAGCGGTGAGTTAACGTCTCTCTAATCCTGACGCAATCATTCAGCTCAGTAACGCTGATTCCTTGATTGGCACAGATATTAATTATTATCCTTCTTAAAGTATCTTGATCAGGCCAGCCAGCGAAATAGAGATTCTTTTCATCTCCAATAATTGCTGGCCTGCCATCATCGCAGAACTCAATCACATTGTCACAATCAACCAAGGTCTCCATCCACTTTTTAAAGTGGCCATGATCTTTAATTGTAATCAATGCTTTAGGTCTAAGTGTTTCAACTCGGGCTACGGTTGCATGAATACCTGGAACTTCTGGTGGGAGAGTAGATGGAATTGACATATCTAAAGTCTTTGAGCCAGTTCTTGGGCCTGATATAACTACCCCATCAAAACTTTTGATAGCTGACTCCAGTTGACTTCCAATATTCATTAGGCCAGGCATTAATACTACCTTATAGCCACTTAAATCACTTTCATTAGGAGACACTATATCAATTGATAAGCCTAACGATCTAAGGGCCCTGTAGTAGTCATAAACCAATTCAAAATAGCTAAAATCTCTTCCTTGGGGCATCACCTCCCATGCCCAGCAGCTTTCATAGTCAAAAATCAGTGCTACTTTAGATTGAACCTGATCAATACTACCAAACTCTTTTAACTCTGAAAATACTCGCGATGCTTCGTCTAGTCCTGGGGCTCTTACTCCATCAGGCCTATTAAGTCCAGCATGCATTTGTTCTTGCGCAAATGGAGCCTGTCTCCATCTAAAATAACTGACAACTTCAGCGCCATGAGCAATCGCCTCCCAAGTCCATAATCTTACAGCCCCTTCTGCAGGCTCAGGGTTATAAGGGGCCCAATTAACTGGTCCCGGCTGCTGCTCCATTACCCACCAGCGTCCAGAACCAACCGCACGATATAAGTCATGATGGAATGACTGAAAATCTGGATCTCCAAAGCGCATAAATTTGCTCTTAAATTCATCACTCTGGTCAGAACGATCCTCAAGAAAACCAAGAGGATAGCTATCCCAACTCGCTATATCTAAATCTTTGCCAACCTCATAATGATCAAAGTCGGTAATTCGACCCATGTAGTTATGAATTAATGGCTTTTTAGTATATTCCCTTAAAACGTTTGACTGACTTCGATTGAACTTAATTACTTGATCAGAGCTAAACCTCTTGAAGTCAAGGGAATGAATTGGGTTTGGATCGGTAACGGTTAAATTAGGTAGCTGAATTTGGTCAAAATCATTATATTCCATTGACCAAAATACATTTTTCCAGGACTCATTAAGATGCTCAATAGTTTTATATTTTTTTGAAGCCCATACTCTAAAAGCTTTAAGAGCAGACTCACTATAGGATAGTGTAGTGTCATGGCAACCATACTCATTATCCAACTGCCACGCCTTTATAAATGAGTTGCCCCCATAACGCTTAGCAATAATTTCAGTTATTCTAGCAGCCTCAACAAGGTAACCTTCATGTGAAAAGCAGTAGTGTCTTCGTGATCCAGATTGTCTAGCCCTACCCTCAGCATCTACAATAAGCATATCTGGCCACTTATCAACAACCCATCGAGGCGGCGTTGCAGTAGGAGTAGACATTACTATATTTAATCCAGCAGATCCCAAAATAGAAATAGCACGATCAAGCCAATCAAAATTAAAAACCCCTTCTTCAGGCTCAATTCGACTCCAAGCAAATTCACCAATTCTCACCCATAACAAACCAGATTTCATCATATCTTCAGCATCTTTCTGCCACTGCTCTTCGGGCCAATGTTCAGGATAATAACAACTTCCAAGTTTAGGAATCATGATAAGCTCATAGTTTAACTTGATACTCAGCCAGACCGACTGTGTCAGATTCAAAATGAAATACTTTACCAGCCAAAGGTTGAACTTTCAAATCCTTATTGCCAAGACCCTGACTCGCGCTCGTTACGAAAATAGTATCAAAGAATTTACCTCCAAATGCTGGACAAGTAACTTGTGAGGCAGGAAAACTCTCAACCCTGTCAAGCCATCCCTCTGGACTATATCTGGCTAACCTAGAGGCACCATATTGTGCATTCCAAATAAAACCTTCACTGTCACATACAGATCCATCTGGATGGAGGCCTTGAGCTTTAAAATCAATAAAGATGGAAGGCTCATCAGTTGGCCAACCTGTATCCTGATCTAGATTCTGTTTCCAAATCTTTTCTTGTCTTGTGTCAGCAAAATATACAAATTTTTTATCGGGTGAAAAGCAAATACTATTAGGGATAGTCAGATTTTGATGCAAACGCTCTAACTTTCCTTTGTAAAAACGATAAATTGAACCTGCCTCTTTTTCTGCACTGAGCCCCATTGTTCCAATCCAAAAACCACCCCAAGGATCTGCTCTTCCATCATTTGAACGTGTATGCGGCATATCTGCCTCCAAATCAGCTAATACTTCTCTATTGTCTGATACAAGTGATAGTTTAATGAGCGATGAGGCAGTAGCTATGATTAGACTTTCTTCATCTATCCAGCCAGCAGCTGATACTGGTTCAGAAAAATTCCAAACCTTTAAGTCATTGTCCTCCCAACAAAACATTTTATGTGAGTTAATATCAAACCAAAATAATAACTCAAGCTTTGGATGCCATAACGGCCCCTCACCCAAATCACAAGAATCTACTGGCAAATAATCTTCAATCATTTATTTGCTTCGTCATAAGATTGAACAATAAGCTTTGATTTCCTAGCTACGCTAGTAGAGTTGTCTCCAGCTTTATAGATACCAGAACCTATCCCAAACCCTGATGCGCCTGCTTCAAACCATGATGAAAAGTTTTCAGGCCCTACACCTCCAACCATATACAAAGGAACATTTTCTGGCAAAACGGCCTTTAAAGCAATTAAATTAGCCTCACCTAGAAGAGTTGCAGGAAAGAACTTTAATCCATCAGCGCCATATTTTAAAGCTGAAAAACATTCGGTTGGAGTGATCACTCCAGGATAACTCA
>CALKDH010000010.1 GCA_938086805.1 uncultured PS1 clade bacterium
AATAAAAAGGCCCTAGTGATTGGGGCCTTTTTATAGTAAAGTAAAATTACTTAAGATTTATTTCTTCTGCATCTCTCACTGCAATATAAAACATTCTCCCAATCCTTTCTCCATTTCTTTCTCCAGGTAAATGGCTTACCACATGTTTTGCATACTTTTTCAGGTTTCATCTTATATCCTAAAAGTTTGAAATATAATTCTACTATGAAAAGAAAAATCATAGTTGCACTATCTATTATTTTAGTTTCTGGCTCATCAAATGGTAATTTCAATGAATCATTTCTTGAAAATATTGACGATGTTATTCATATGGAGTTTTCTGATGGGAGTCTTTATAGAGGCCAGGTAGAAGAATGTCTGATTGGCCTGGATATGACATCTTGCATGCATGGAAAAGGCATTTATACCTTTAAGGCTGGCTCAAAATATGTGGGCAATTTTATAAAAAATAAGCCAAATGGACTAGGCTTGTTTAGATATGAAGATGGTCAAAGCTATGAAGGTGAGTTTCAAGATGGTTTCATTGAGGGTTATGGAGTTATGACTTATCCAAATGGTATCAAGTATGAGGGTGACTATAAAAAGAACAAGCGTGAGGGTTTTGGAATTATGACATTCAAAGATGCTGGGATCTACCAACAAAATAGTCGGTACGAAGGCTGGTGGAAAAACGACAGAGCAAATGGTGCTGGTTTTTTTAGTTATGTTAACGGCCAGACTTATACCGGAAACTTTGAAAACGGCATAATGTCAGGTCAGGGAATCATGGTCTATCCAGATGGTAGGAGGTATGAGGGTGGGTTCCTTAATAACCAGCGTAATGGTTACGGAGTTATGATTTATCAGGATGGAGCGAAGTATCAAGAGGGAAGTCGTTACGAGGGCCAGTGGTTAAATGATATGCGCCATGGCAATGGCGAGATGATTTATTTAAATGACGGACGTCGATTAAGAGGCTTATTTAGAGACAATGCTTTTGTTGGAAGTTAGATCTAAAAAAACTAGGATCTAAAATAAAAAAGCCCTCAATGAAGAGGGCTTTATAGTTTCAATCAAGAAGCTTTATTAGGCTTCTGATTCTTTAACAGCAACATTCCAAATAATCAAACCAAATAGGATCTTGTTAACAAAATCTGCAAGGTTGTATACGATATTCAGAGTGCCATTATCGACGGAGCCCATCATGTAGCCGAAGATATATCCTAATGGATAAATTGCCCAGCCAACGAGCACAATAAGTCTGAGCGCGTTGAAAGCTGCTTTCACTCCAGCATTAGCTTCTGCGGCTTTACTTGCCTCTCCACCAAAGATTTCCCAGATAATAACAGCCCAACCAATCATACCAATAATGAATCCTAGGCTAGCTGACATGATGCCTGCTTCACCAAGGTAACCACCAATAAGCATAACTAGGGTACCTATGAGTAGTCTCCAGAACGAACTAGAAGAGACTGCGGCACCAACGGCCTTGAGAATAATAAAGAATTCGATCATTAACAGAGGCACTGTAATTAACCAATCAATGTATCTGTAGACAATTGGAGACTGAGCCTCACCAGCGATGAGCGAAGCAACCCAGTAGTCTCTCATGTAGAGATAATGAACACCTGCAACTAATGTCACTAGTCCAGCAACTGTCATTGAAAGTCTCCACTCTTTTTTTACTGCCATTCCTTCATAAAAAAAGAATACAGTAGCAGCCACCATAGCTACAGAGACAATCCAGAAAGATACGCCGACAAAATCGCCGTCTTGTAAAAAATGTTCCATGTAAAACTCCTTAACTAAAAAGATAAAAAATTAAATGTTACATGTAGCCCCTTTATCTACAAATTCGGATTATACCTACAAAAAACTAATATATAAATACCCAGTAAAAGTATGGGTTTTTTTGAAATTTATAAAAAGTAATTGGCATCTATTTCATTTCAAAAATTGCCTTATAATAAGTACTTGATATTATTAAAAAATTTCACCTAGGAGTCTTAATTATGAAATTAAAACTAATTTATTTTGATCAGCCTTTCTGGCGCGCTGAAATAGCAAGACTATCCTTGTATATGTCAGATATTGAGTTCGAAGATTATAGAATTACAAGTGAAGATCTTAGTTATTTAAAAGAAAATGGTGCGCTAAGTGATGGTAGCGCCATTCCATTTAGGCAATTACCTGTTCTTGTCATTGAGGGTCAAAGTATTGCTCAAACAGGAGCTATAGCGAGGATTTGTGGAAAGATAAGTGATATGTATCCAAAGGATATCATTGAAGCAGGAAAGGTTGACCAGGTAATTGATACGGTAACTGATATTAATGTACTCATTAATCCTTCTATGCATGAGAGCGATTCAGTTATAAAAAAACAAATGCGACATGATTTAAGTAATGATGCTTTGCCAAAATATTTTGGGTATCTAGAGGAGATTCTAAAGGCAAATGATTCAGGTTGGTTTGTGGGTAATGAGATGACTGTTGCTGATATAGCTGTTTGGAGTATGCTTGGATGGATTGCACAGGGGGTTCTTGATGACATTCCTCGTGACTTACCAAGGCCTTTTGAAAGGCTTACCAGTTTGTATAATGAGATTAGTAAAATGCCAAAGGTTCAAGACTGGAAAAGACTTACCTATGCTTACGATGAACCCTCAACGGGTGAGTATAACTACCATGTTCCCGACACAATCTAAGCAGTTATTTTTGTTAGATATTTCATAAACTGCCAAAGATTTTTTTCAATCGGGTGATAGGTTCCTTGAGGTAATCTTATGGATTGACTGCCTTGATGAAGTCTCTCAACAAGCTCTCTGTCCTCTTCATTTGCCGTATTCATGTATTCAATTTTTTCCATAACCCAATTATCATGATCTTCCTCAGCAATATCGTTGAGTATGTCCTGAGGCACCGCAACACCCCAGGTCGCTTTAAACTCGCCTACTCCCTTTGGCATGACTGAAACCCACCAGAGATAATCAGGCATGAGAGTTACCAGATGATTTGGAAAGATACAAAAATCAACCATTGTACGACGCCACTTTCCTTTGAGATTTTTGTTGTCTTTATGAGCCGCACCTGGCCCATTATCTGATTCTTGAGGAGCAAAGTGGTAGCAGTAATGCTCACTGTCTTCACCGCACTCATAATCTTGAATTCGTTTTTTATGATTTGCAAATGTTTTAGGATGTGCAATTGGGACATGGTAACTTTCAGTAAAGTTTTCAATGAGGTTTTTCCAATTTGCATTCCAGTTCATGCTCTCTCTAATGATGGTTTTATAGTCAGTCATATCGTATTGCCCAACAATATTTTTGCTAAGCATTTTTAGTGATTCAGCGATGCCCTTTTTTGGGTTTTTTGAGAGAGTTACATATATAAATCCTTCCCAGACCTCAGTGTGAAGCCTTTCCAAATTGTTATCATTCTTATTAAAGCTGGATTTCATTTCCATGAATGGCGCATGATTTAACTGTCCATTAATGCCATAGGTCCAAGCGTGATTTGGACAGGTGAATGCAAAAGCATGGCCTAACTTCTCACTAGTGAGACAAGTGAATCGATGGGCACACGCGTTAATAAAACCCATAATGGCATTGGATTCTTGCCTAACAATAAGCACAGAAGTGCCAGCGATATCATGGGTAAGAAAGTCTCCAGCTTTTGGGATTTCATCGCATCGACCAATGCAAATCCATTCCTGATTGAAAATTCTATTCTGCTCAAGATTATAGAAATCAACTGAGTGATTTATTTCCGGAGGAGCTGGGGATGCCAGTTCAAATGATCGAGCTGAGCATTCCTGAAGCCTCTTAAGAGATAAAGATAGAGGTGCGTTGGTATATTTATTAAGGACAGGGTTTAACTTCATGAAAAAATTGTATCATGAAAGAAATCTCTGTCAATAAGACAGAATGCTAGTTTACAAAGATATGGTTCTAGCTATCCCAAACTGCAAATGACTTGCCTTGATTATTAAATTCATAACCAATGAATGCTTCATCACTAATGACTTCACCATCATGGCCGGGTGAAATTGAGTATACGTCTCCAGCGTTAACGACCATTTCTGTTCCGTCATCATGGGTCACTCTCATGCTGCCTTGGACGCAAGTCCCTAAATGACCAGCTTGGCAGCTTTCACCACCCACGTGGGGTTTGATGCATCCAGACCAAGTCCACCCAGGCTGAGCCGTTACCCTGACTGCTTTAACCGTTCCAAACTCAAGAATTTCTGCTCGGGTCTTGTCTGGTGCTACTAGATCATCAGGGCTATCAAATGATTTTTTAACTAAATTTGCCATTTTCACTCCTATTTTGTATTATGGTATTCATACACTACTTTACCATATGGGACTCAAAATGAAAAAACTTTTCACTGTGCTGCTTCTCATATTTTCAGGATTAACTTTTGGAGATGGGAACAACGATTGGCAAAAAATTGATGAGAACATTATCAAATTAAACTCATTAAATAGTTGCCAAGGATGTCTATTAAGAAATACCAATTTTGTTGGAGCTGACTTTAATAATGCGTCGCTTTCAGGCGCTGACTTTATCTCCGCAGACCTTTCAAATTCCAACCTTTATAATGCAGATTTAGAGGGCTCCAGTCTTTTTGGTGCAGAAATGAATGGTTCAAATCTAGAAAACGCCAACCTTTTTGGCTCTAATCTTTTTGCGGTGAACTTGTCTGGTGCTAATCTAAAAGGTGCTAATCTTATCGAAGCAGATTTGAGTCTTGCAAATTTAAGTGGAGCTAATTTTGCTCAAGCAAACCTGACGAATGCTAATTTAAGGGACGCTGAGCTAAGCGGTGCAACATTTGACGGTGCAATTTTGTGTAATACCCTAATGCCATGGGGCGTTGATAATTCATCTTGCCAGTAACAATTAATTTATTGAAGAGATTTCGAGTCCTCTAAGTACGGAAGTTTTTCCCTTACCAGGGGAATTTGGTTTGTGTCAATCTCTGAGGTGATTAGCTTTTCACCAATTTGAGCGTTTGCGATATCTAAACCATTAGGCCCAATAATTTTGCTTTCACCCAAAAAGTTAATGCCATTTAGATTACCTGTTGAATTTGCATAGGCTACAAAGATTCCATTCTCAAATGCTCTGGTTCTGCAATTATGAAGCGCTGCAGCAGGCCAATGAGAGGACTGCCCAGTGGGGGCAATGATAAACTCAACTCCCTTTAGAGCGAGCTCTCTAACAAGCTCTGGAAATTCAAGTTCATAACAAATAACGATAGCTGATTTGATTCCTTTTATTGAAAGGATTGTACTTTCTGTTCCAGGCGTGAAGATCTTCGACTCATCTGCAGTTGGAGGCAATAGTTTTTTACGATGATTTGCGATTGACTGTCCTTCATTATCAAAGAGTTGAGCTGAGTTATAAAGATGATTATTCTCTGTTTCAGGATAGCCATAGACAATTGCGGTACAAGACTTCTTAGCAAGGGCGCTTATTTTTTTAGCGTAATTGCCTTTATATCCTTCGGCATATTTCTTTATGTTTTCAAAGCTTCCATATCCTGAAATAAAGAGCTCAGGACAAATAACTAAATCTAGTTCTGTGTTTTTATTGAGATGATTCTCAAGTCTATTGATTTTTTCA
>CALKDH010000011.1 GCA_938086805.1 uncultured PS1 clade bacterium
GAAAAATCAACAGTTAGAGAGAGGATTTTAGCTGGTGAACCTAGAATTGATGGAAGAGACAACTCTACTGTTAGGGAGTTAGCTATTGAAACTGGAGTACTGGAGAATACTCATGGTTCTGCACTTTTCACAAGAGGTGAAACACAGGCCTTAGTTGTTACGACTCTAGGCTCAAAGAGAGATGCACAGCTCATTGAAACACTTGAGTCAAATGATCGCATCGAAGATCATTTTATGCTTCACTATAACTTTCCCCCATACTGTGTAGGTGAGACAGGTCGCGTAATGGGTGTTAAAAGACGTGAAGTCGGACATGGAAGACTAGCAAGAAGAGGTATTTCAGCTTGCCTTCCAAACCTTGAAGAATTTCCTTACACGATTCGTGTAGTGTCTGAAATTACTGAATCTAATGGCTCTAGCTCTATGGCAAGTGTGTGTGGCTCCTCACTTTCTTTAATGGATGCAGGTGTTCCTCTTAAAGCTCCTGTTGCTGGAATTGCAATGGGACTGGTTAAAGATGAAGATCGATTTACTGTCTTAACTGATATTCTTGGAGATGAAGACCATCTAGGCGACATGGATTTTAAGGTTGCTGGAACATCAAAAGGAATAAACGCCCTTCAAATGGATATTAAGATTGATGGAATTACCGAAGACATTATGTCTATAGCACTTAAGCAAGCAAAAGATGCAAGGCTTAATATATTAGGTCAAATGAATCAGGTCATTTCCGAGCCGAATTCAGCATCGAAAAATGCACCTAAAACTAAAGTCATTAAAATACCTACTGATAAGATTAGAGATGTTATTGGAAAAGGCGGAGAGACTATCAGAGGAATTGTTTCTCAGTCTGGTGCAAGCGTTGATGTTGATGATGATGGCAATGTAAATATCTTTGCAAATGACTCTGAGAGCTTTGAAAAAGCAGTTCAAATGGTTAAAGATGTTACTGCTGTTCCTGAAGTCAATAAAGTTTACATGGGCAAAGTTGCCAAAATCGTTGAATTTGGTGCATTTGTAACTATCATGCCTAATCAAGATGGACTCCTACACGTTTCTGAAATTGCTCACGAGCGAGTAGAGAAGGTTGAAGATTATCTCAAAGAGGGGGAAGAGATTGAGGTTAAGGTTCTTGGAATTGATCGAGGCCGAATTAAACTTTCTAGAAAAGTTTTAATCGAAAAGTCATAAACAAAGCCACCGCAAGGTGGCTTTTTTATTTAGAATAAAATTATGTCAGAACAGAAAATAGTTGAACTTGAGGAAAAAATTGCGTTTCTTCAAAATATGATTGATGAGTTGAATATGGTTGTTTTTCGTCAGGGTGAAAAACTTGAGAAACTCAACTTAAAACTCAAAGATACCCATGACAAATTAATGGATCAATCTGAATCAATATCTGTTCAAAATAAGGCTTCAGATGATAAACCACCTCATTACTAAGCGTTTGAATTAATGCGTTTCATCATAATAATTAGTGCAACTCCATTCAGTCCCCAAACAACGCTCAGTAAATACATATTGAAGGTTAGACTTAAGTATTCAGCCAAATAGCCTACCAGAGCTGGCCCAAATATAAAGCCAGAAAATCCAAGGGTAATTAAGTTTGCAACTGTTAGATTTATTGGTTCATCGGTAACTCTGATTGCTAACCTAAATATTATCGCAATAAAGTTCGCAGTTCCAAAACCAAAAAGGAGCATACCAAAAACAATAATATAGAAATTTGAAGTTAGTATAGATGCAAACATAACCAATCCTGCTGCAATACTCAAATACCCGCCAACAACCTTTTCACCTGCCTTTTTAATCATTTTTGATGCAATCAATCTTGCAGAGATTTCACCAATATTGAATGCAAAGATGATTGCACCTCCAAGATACAAAGGAACCAACAAATCTTTTGTTAACCAAAGCGCAGACCAATCCAAGATAATACCCATCGTTGCGTAATTGAGCATCATCAAAATTCCAAAGGCGAGTATTGAATTTTTGGGTAATTTGAATTTAGGAGTTTTTTCTAAATTCTCATAGGACTTATCAAGACCAAATTTATTAATTAAAAAAGCTCCTAAGATAAGCATAGTTCCTGTTATTGAAAAAATTAATACAGGGCTCTCTATGTATCTGATAGTAAAAAAAGCACTAAATGCGCCTACAAGTGAACCAAAGCTAAATGCAGCGTGATAGAGCGGTGTAAGAACCCGTGATGTTTTACTTTCAATCATGGAAATTTGTGATTGGGATGATGGACTAAAAAGTCCAACAAAAAACCCAAAAGGCATAAAAGCAACCAAAAACCAAAAATAACTTGGTGCTAGGATCAACAACAAAGGGCAATAAGCTATCCCTAAAAGGCCAATTACAATGGTATTCTTTGTTCCTATTCGTGGAACGATGAGTCTTCCTGAAGT
Source organism: uncultured PS1 clade bacterium (assembly GCA_938086805.1). GTDB lineage: Bacteria > Pseudomonadota > Gammaproteobacteria > PS1 > Pseudothioglobaceae > Pseudothioglobus. The sequence goes on from CALKDH010000011.1 coordinate 2,415, forward strand.
TTGATTACCAACTAGATTCAATAAACCAAAAGCAAACAATCCTAATCCAATTTCTGCCTCAGTAATTTGCAGTCTTTCAGCATTCCAAGGAATATATACAAAATATATACCAATCTGAAATAAAACAAGAAATGCGCCTAAGAATGTTGCATAGACACCCCTATCATATGCCTGAGCTTCTTCATTAGAAATTTCGACTTCCATTAATTTATGCTTTAACTTTTAAGGCATCAAAGTCAATTAAAAGCCCATTCCAACCATTTTTCATGAAGCTTCGAATATTTAAGTGTGAACTTTCATCCTCTGGATTTTCCTTTACGGATTGGTAATGCTCTGCAAAGCAACGAAGCACTTCTACCTCTGAGAGTGAATGCATATGGCCAAAACAGAATACTTTGGCAGAGCCTTGATTTTCAGATTTTGAATTAGTAATTTCACCGTTCTCAAAAGCAATATTTGAAAAATTATATTCGCTATCAATTAACTCAATAAAGTCTGAGAATTTTATTGATGCCCCTGATTTAAGTTTATTTAGATATTCTTCAGTTTTCATAAACCCTAGGTATGCATTGGATTAGATTTACCAGAATCAATATTAAGTTTTTTTGCAGCCTTATCTAATATTTTGGCATCTAAACTTCCTTCTTCTACCAGGGCGCTCAGAGTCACATAGGTAATATAATCAGCATTCACCTCAAAAAAGTATCTAAGCTCCTTACGCGAGTCAGATCTTCCAAAACCGTCTGTTCCCAATACCTCATAGCGCATGGGTACATATTTACGAATTTGTTCGGCGTAGTTTCTCATATAATCAGTTGCTGCAACTGCAGGCCCTTTAGATTTGCTTAAGCATTGAGTGACATACGGCAAGTTTTGAGTTCTGTTATATAAGTTCTCACGATCAATATTCTGAGCTTCTCGAGTCACCTCATTAAAGCTTGTTACACTCCACACATGAGACATTACTCCCCAGTCTTTTTCGAGCATATCTGCAGCCTTCTCAACCTCACGAAGTATTGCACCACTTCCAAGTAACTGAACTTCTATTTTAGATTTTCCTACAGTTTTTAAAGGATACATCCCTTTGATAATTCCTTCTTCAACTCCCTTTGGCATCTTTGGATGTGCATAATTCTCATTCATAAGGGTAATGTAATAAAAGATATTTTCCATCTTCTCATACATGCGATACATGCCATCTCTGACGATAACGGCTAGTTCATAGGCGTAGGTTGGGTCATACGAAACACAATTTGGTATCGTATTGGCAACAATCAATGAGTCGCCATCTTGGTGTTGAAGACCTTCACCAGCCAGTGTTGTTCTTCCTGCTGTTCCTCCCATTAGAAAACCTTTTGCTTGCATATCACCCGCTGCCCAGGCAAGATCTCCAACTCGTTGGAAGCCAAACTTAGAGTAATAGATATAAAAAGGAATCATAGTTACGTTATGCGACGCATACGCTGTCGCAGCCGCTATCCAGTCTGAGATTGCTCCAGCCTCATTAATACCCTCCTGTAGGACTTGACCTTTGATATCCTCTTTGTACCACATCACCTTGTCAGAATCTTCTGGCTCATAAAGTTGGCCAGAGGATGAGTAAATCCCCATTTGCCTAAAAAGACCCTCCATCCCAAAAGTTCTAGCCTCGTCAGGAACAATAGGCACCACCCTTGGACCAATTTCTTTATCTCTAATTAATAGAGATAAGAATCGAACAAAAGCCATAGTGCTAGACATTTCTTTTTCATTTGTTGATTTAAGAAGAGGCTCAAAAGTATTTAATTGAGGGATATTAAAGGATTCAAGCTCAAATTTCCTTGTAGGAAGAAATCCACCTAAAGCCTCTCTTTTCTCTCTCAAATAAGTTAATTCCTCGCTATCTTCAGCCGGTTTATAGAAATTTAATTCCTCAGCATCTTTTTTGGTAACAGGAATATCAAATCTCTGAGCCACCTTAACCAAGGCATCTACACCCAATTTTTTTTGACTATGAGTGGTATTTTTGCCTTCTCCTGCTTCACCCATGCCATAACCTTTAACAGTCTTAGCAAGGATGACTGTTGGCTGTCCTTTATGCTCTTTTGCAGCCTTATAAGCTTGGTAAACTTTATTTGGATCATGTCCGCCACGAGTAAGGGCAAATATTTCATCATCCGACATGTCTTCAACGAGTTTAAGTGTTTCTGGATATTTTCCAAAGAAGTGTTTTCGCACGTATGCACCATCTTTTGCCTTATATGCCTGATACTCCCCATCGACTACCTCTTCCATTCTTTGCTTGAGAAGCCCAGATGTGTCATTCGCAAGTAATTTATCCCATCCCCTTCCCCATATGACTTTAATGACGTTCCAACCTGCACCTCGAAACATTCCCTCTAGCTCTTGAATAATCTTGCCATTCCCTCTGACTGGCCCATCCAGGCGCTGAAGATTACAATTGATAACAAAGATTAGATTATCAAGTTTTTCCCTTCCTGCAAGGGATATTGCTCCAAGAGACTCAGGCTCATCTGTTTCACCATCTCCCAAGTAGGCCCATACAGTTCTTTTATCTGTTTTAACTATTTCACGGTGATGCAAATACTTCATAAAGCGAGCTTGAAATATTGACATGATTGGGCCTAAACCCATTGAGACCGTTGGAAATTCCCAAAAGTCTGGCATGAGCCATGGATGCGGGTAAGAAGACAACCCCTCTTTATTAGCCTCTTGCCTAAAGTTTAACATTTGATCTTCAGTTATTCGCCCCTCAAGGTAGGCTCTTGAATAGATTCCAGGAGCGATATGCCCCTGAAAAAATATGAGGTCTGCACCCTGATCTAAATTGTTTCCCCGATAAAAATGATTAAAACCAACTTCATACAATGTTGCACTGGAGGCAAATGAAGCAATATGACCTCCAAGCTCTGAAGAAACCTGATTAGCCTTAACAACCATAATCATGGCATTCCATCTGATAATTGATTTGATACGATGCTCAATTTCGTGCATCACAACTAACTCGCTCTCCTTTTCGACAGGAATCGAATTTAAATAAGCTGTGTTAACCCCCTGAGGCAAATCCATGCCATCCTCATGTGCCATATCCATCAGCTTTTGGAGGATGTATTTAGCTCTATCTTCACCCCCAAAACGAGCCACTGATCTAAAGGCTTCTAACCACTCAATAGTTTCTTGGGGATCAATATCTTTTTCAGACATAAAATATCACTTTAACTAAAAATTAGGATTGTTATTATCCCTTAAAAAAACCCAAAAAACCAATCAGGTCGAGCTATATTTTTTAAGTTTATATACTGTAAAATATTGTTCTTCTCAATCAATAAAGTACTCATGAAAATTCCAAGCTCAATCTTTAAGGCCTACGACATCAGAGGCATTGTAGAAACTGAATTAACACCTGAAATTGTCAAACTTATAGGAAGAGCTGTTGGTAGTGAGTCTATTGAAAAAGGTGAGAGAGGTGTCGTTGTTGGAAGAGATGGAAGATTGTCAGGCCCTGAACTCTCTGAAGCCCTAATATCTGGACTTATAGAAAGTGGTTGCCATGTTGTTAATATAGGTATGGTGCCCTCTCCAGTTGTCTATTTTGCGACACATACAAAGGCAGCTTCTTCAGGTGTAATGATTACGGGTTCTCATAATCCTGCCCAATATAATGGATTAAAGATTATGATTGCTGGTGAAACTTTATCTGCAGAAAGAATTCAAGATTTGTATTCAAGAATTTTAGAGAGTGACTTCTCAAATGGTCACGGCACATCAACCTCTATTAACATTGATCAAGATTATATTGACACCATTAAGTCAGACATAAAATTAGAGAAAGAACTAAAGGTTGTCATCGATTGTGGAAACGGCGTTGCAGGCAATATAGCTCCCAAACTCTTTGATGCCTTAGGGGTAAAAGTTTCCAAACTATTCTGCCTAGTAGATGGCAGATTTCCTAATCATCATCCAGACCCATCTAAACCAGAAAATTTAGAAGATCTGATACAAGAAGTCATTGAAACAGATGCTGATTTAGGTCTTGCTTTTGATGGGGATGGTGACAGACTTGGCGTTGTTGACAACAAGGGAAAGGTGATTTGGGCTGACCATCAAATGATGCTTTATGCAAAGGATGTTCTCAGTCGAAACAAGGGTGCGAAAGTCATCTATGATGTCAAATGCACTTCTCTTCTTCCACAGCTAATTTTAGATAATGGGGGTGAGCCAATCCTTTCCAGAACTGGTCACAGCTTTATCAAAAAGAAACTTAAGGAGACAAATGCTGAACTTGCTGGAGAGATGTCAGGTCATATCTTTTTTAAGGAGCGTTGGTATGGTTTTGATGATGCACTCTATACTGGAGCAAGACTATTAGAGATAGTCTCAAAAAGTCAAAAGACCTGCTCTGAGATTTTCGATGAATTACCCGTCAACCTCAGCACGCCAGAAATTAATATCAACTTTGAGAAGCATGGTCAACAATATGACGCGATGGACTCATTATCAAATAACATAGACTTTCCTGATGCAAGCGTTAACACTATTGATGGTTTCAGAGTCGACTATGAGGATTGCTGGGGGCTCGTTAGGCCATCAAACACTACCCCATGCCTGGTATTGCGCTTTGAAGGAATTGGAGAAGCTGAACTCAACAAAATCCAAGAAAGATTTAAAAAATGGCTTGAGGCGAGCGGTATTCCAGCAGAGAATTTATAGTTGGAAATTCTAAAAAAATAGGTATAAAATACGAATTTTTTATCCTTGAACAGATACTACCTGTTCAATTCAATTTTTTTGGAGTTTGAAGATGGAAGGACATGTCAACTTTACGCTGTCAGATCGCTTACGAAAGTCACCCTATTACGAGTCTACTCTGAAAGCAGGCGCCAAAACCTTTACAGTTTATAACCACATGATTATGCCCACCTCTTATGAGGGTGCTGAGGCAGATTACTGGAACCTTATGAATAACGTCACCATGTGGGATGTTGCTGCTGAACGCCAAGTTGAGATTACCGGAAGTGACGCCTACAGATTTGTAGAATATATTACCTCGAGAGACCTCTCAAAAATTCAGATTGGCCAAGGAAAATATGCACTGATTACTGATGAAAATGGTGGAATCATTAATGACCCTATCATCTTGAGACTTGGGGAGAGTCATTTTTGGCTATCAATTGCAGACAGCGATGTTCTCCTTTGGACCCGTGGGCTTGCCTGTGGACTTGGATGGGACGTTAATATTTGTGAGCCAGATGTCTCTCCCTTAGCAATTCAAGGGCCTAACCATTTGCCTTTAATGATTGATATATTTGGAGACTGGGTTAAGGATGTCAAGTACTTCTTTTTTAGAGAGTTTGAGCTAGAGGGAATTCCTCTAATTGTTCAAAAATCTGGCTGGAGTAAACAAGGAGGCTTTGAGCTCTATCTTCGTGACGGCTCAAAAGGTGAGAAGCTATGGGACATCGTTGCTAAGGCTGGAAAGAAATATGACATTAAGCCAGGAACACCTAACAATATCGAAAGGGTTGAATCAGGACTATTTTCATGGGGAAATGACATGGATATCAACAGTAACCCTTTAGAGCTTCCATTGGGCAATTTTTGTCAACTGGACAAAGAGGCTGATTACTTAAGCAGGGAGGCTCTCCATAAGGTACGCTCTGAGGGAGTGACAAAAAAACTTGTTGGACTAATTGTCGATGGTGACCCATTTATTGGTGGCTGTGCCAGCCCATGGCAAGTCATGAGCGATAATAAAATTTGTGGCAAAGTTTCCAGTGCTGCTTACTCTCCAAGATTAAAAATTAATATGGCAATGGCGACTATAGACAATGGTCACAATGAAATTGACTCAGAGGTCACTGTTGAAACGCCATGGGGTTTAAGATCTGCAAAAGTGACTTCTATTCCCTTTAACTAATCATTGGTAAAAGTTTGTCGATTGATGTTTTTGCATTTCCATAAAACATTCTTGTATTCTCCTTAAAGAATAAAGGATTTTCAATCCCAGAGTATCCAGTTCCCTGGCCTCTTTTAGAGACAAACACATGCTTAGCCTTCCAGCATTCTAGAACAGGCATTCCAGCTATAGGACTGTTTGGATCATCTTGAGCGGCAGGATTCACAATGTCGTTTGATCCAATCACTATAGCTACATCTGTGTCTGGGAAATCATCATTAATCTCATCCATCTCTAAAACAATATCATAGGGCACTCGCGCCTCAGCTAAAAGAACATTCATATGTCCAGGCAAACGTCCAGCAACCGGATGAATAGCAAAACGCACATCTTTGCCTTGAGCTCTTAATTTTCGCACTAATTCAGAGACTGACTGTTGGGCTTGTGCTACAGCCATGCCATAGCCTGGAATTATTATGATGCTGTCAGCATCATTTAGAACAGAAGCCACTTCATCAGCCTCAATAGCATTTTGTTCACCCTCAATCTCCATTTGTGGACCCGAATACTCTCCAAATCCACCAAGAATAACGCTCACAAAAGATCTATTCATAGCTTTACACATAATGTAAGACAAAATGGCGCCAGATGATCCTACAAGGGCTCCTACAACAATCAGAAGATCATTTCCAAGACTAAATCCAATTGCAGCAGCTGCCCATCCAGAATAGGAATTCAGCATTGATACAACTACTGGCATATCTGCACCACCAATTCCCATGATCAGGTGATAACCAATAAAAACCGCAAGAATCGTTAAGACAATTATTGGTAAAAGTTCGCCTGAATTTAAGTACCAAATCATTGCTATTACTGACACAATAGCAGCAGCTGCATTCAGGTAATTACCCCCTGGCAGTTTAGTGGCTGCTGAAGTTACTTTGCCTGCCAACTTACCATAAGCAATGATTGAACCCATAAATGTGACAGCACCAATCCAGATACCCAATGAAGTCTCAACTCGGAGTATGCTAATCTCAACATCTGATTTTTTAGCAAGAAGCGCAGAGAACCCTTCAAGTGTTTTTTGAATCGAATCATCCATTGACGCTACATTGATGAGTTCAAAATGTGTATTAAATCCTACAAATACTGCAACAAGGCCCACAAGTGCATGCATCCCGGCAACTAACTCTGGCATTTGAGTCATTTCGACTTTCGAGGCTAACTGATAACCTACAAGGCCACCCGAAGCTATGAGTATAAGGGATAGCCACCATAATCCAAATCCAGGGCCAACCAGGGTCACAGAAACAGCCAATGCCATAGCAGCAATGCCATACCAAACTGCACGTTTTGCACTTTCTTGACCAGAGAGCCCACCAAGTGAGAGTATAAACAGCACAATTGCAATAACGTAAATAGCGGTAGTGAATCCCATTTCCATAATATTGCTCTCGTTAAGATTTTTGGAACATAGCGAGCATACGCTTTGTTACTAAGAAACCACCAAATATATTGATGCCAGCTAAAAATAAAGAAACTGCTGCGAGTATGAAAACTGTATAGCTTGTTGATCCTATTTGCAGAAGTGCTCCCAATATAATTATTGACGAAATGGCATTGGTGACCGCCATAAGAGGTGTATGTAGTGAGTGGCTGACATTCCAGATCACCTGAAAGCCCACAAAAACTGACAAAATAAATACAATAAAATGCTGCATAAAGCTAGCCGGTGCATAGATACCAACCAGGAATATCAGGATGCCTCCAATAGCCAATAAGGCGACTTGATTTTTGGTTTGTTTTTTAAAGGCTGCAACTTCCTCAGCACGAATTTCTTCTGGGGTTTTTTCTTGGATTTTTTCTTTTGGCCTTGCTGCAATAGCCTGAACTTTTGGTGGAGGCGGTGGATAGGTAATTTCACCATCATGAACTACTGTAGCCCCGCGGATAATGTCGTCCTCCATGTTATGCACAATCACTCCATCTTTTTCTGGAGTTAAATCTGCAATCATGTGTCTAATATTGCTAGCATAAAGCATACTAGCTTGCTCAGCCATTCGACTTGGAAAGTCGGTGTAACCAATAATGACTACGCCATTATCAGTAACGATACGCTCATCCATCACAGTAAGCTTACAGTTGCCCCCTTTTTCGGCAGCTAAATCGACTATTACAGAGCCCGGCTTCATGCTGGCAACCATGTCTGGTGTCCAAAGCTCAGGCGCCTCTCGATTTGGGATCAATGCTGTTGTAATGACAATATCTATTTCAGGCGCGATCTCACGAAACTTTGACAATTGCGCTGCTGAAAACTCAGGTGATGATAAAGAGGCATATCCACCAGTCGATGCACCATCTTCTTGTTCACTCTCAAACTCAAGGAAAACGAATTCAGCGCCCATAGATTCAACTTGTTCAGCGACCTCTGGTCTTACGTCAAATGCATAAGTGATTGCCCCAAGTGACGTTGAAGTTCCAATCGCTGCAAGTCCAGCAACGCCGGCTCCAACAACCAAAACCTTTGCCGGTGGCACCTTACCCGCAGCGGTCACTTGACCTGTGAAAAATCGACCAAAGTTGTTACCAGCCTCAATCACAGCTCGATACCCTGCGATATTTGCCATAGATGACAGCGCATCCATTTTTTGTGCCCTACTAATGCGAGGAACCATGTCCATGGCAATGACACTA
>CALKDH010000012.1 GCA_938086805.1 uncultured PS1 clade bacterium
CGAACTTAATCTCCTCAGTTGCAACTGTATCATTTTCATTGATTACTGGAACAGTTCCAAACTCAAGCAAATTTGTCAGGGTTGCTGAAATATTTTCAAAATGCTTTGAATTCAATAAATTATCACGTGTTAATAAAACCTGAGCAGTTTGTACTTTATGCTTTGCAAACAAATACTCATAAGCCCGAACAAGTCCCATTTGCCCAACAGCTGCTGCTGCCTGAAGCTTATGAATGTCACTAGGCTTTTCTTTCCATCCTAGGCGCTTCATACCCTCCACAATGGATCCACTCGATACGAGAACAACATCAATCCCATTAGATTTTAATTCGACAATTTGCTCTACCCACTTTGATATAAGGCCCTTGTCGATACCCTTACCATTGTTAGTTAAAAGGGCTGAACCAATTTTTATAACCCAACACTTATTCTTCATTTTTTTGCTCAATTAAGTCATACAAGCCGAAGACTAGTGACTTACAGCCCATTCCATTTAATGCAGATATGTTAAACGCATTTCCTTTATATTTGACTTTATTAAGAAAATCTTTAATGGTTTTATCTCTTTCGCTTTCTTCAATTAAGTCAATTTTATTGACTGCAACATATCTGGGTTTTAGGTATAAATCTTCGTCAAACTTTTTTAGCTCAGACTCAATTGTCAAATAATTACCAACTGGATCAGAGCCATCAGATGGAAAGATATCTACTACATGTAATAGAGCTCTTGCTCTCGAGAGATGCTTTAGAAATTCAAATCCAAGACCCACTCCTTCACTTGCTTTTTCTAATAATCCTGGTATATCTGCCATAACAAAATGATTACTTCCTGCTTTTACTACGCCGAGACTTGGGTGCAGAGTTGTGAAAGGATAGTCAGCAACCTTGGGGCGCGCACCTGAGATTTGCCTTATGAGGCTTGATTTTCCCGCATTAGGCATACCTAAAAGCCCCACATCAGCCATAATATTTAATTCTAAAGCAACTTCCCTTGACTCGCCAGGCGTTCCAGGCGAAGTTTGTCTTGGCGCACGATTTACAGATGATTTGAATCTAGCATTACCAAGGCCATGAAACCCCCCTTTAGCAACAAGTAAGCTCTGCTCATGAAGAGTGATCTCTCCAATCACCTCATCCGTTGCAAGGTCAATAATCTTTGTACCCAGAGGAACTTCAACATAAAGGTCATCGGCAGATTTTCCTCTCCTATCTCTTCCCATACCGGGCTGACCATTCTTTGCTCTGTATAATCGATTGTATCTAAACTCACTGAGCGTATTAAGTCCCTCCTGGCCACGAAAATATACGCTTCCTCCATCACCCCCGTCACCCCCGTCAGGGCCTCCGTCGGGTATATATTTTTCTCGGCGAAAACTCAGGCATCCTGCCCCTCCTTTTCCAGCCTCAACAACAACACTTGCAGAATCAACAAATTTCATAACTTTTAAAAAAAATAAAAAAAATTCTAGACAAGATCATAGTAACGAAACATTCAGAGAAAAATAGATGTGATGAAAGTTATACGATAAAGCTATAATATCAGCGAACTATTATACCTTTTTTGCCTTTCATAAGCCCTTTAGAAAAGAATTGAAGAATTAAACTATATGAACATTCATTATATTATCTGATCAAATCAATAAATGAATAGATTTCTATACTCTTTCATCATTTGGCTTGGAATTCCATTTGCGCTTTTAAAGATACTTTTAAAAGATTCTCATGACCCATCATGGAAAGTCAAGCTAAAAAATCAGTTAGGGTTTGTACCAAAGATATCTGACAGGGTGATCTGGATTCATAGCGTCTCAGTAGGAGAGTTTAATGCCTCAAAGCCTCTAGTTGATAACCTTCTTGATCAGTATCCAAAATATAAAATTTTGCTTACAACGACAACGATTACTGGTTCAGTAGCTGTTAAAAACCACTACAAAAATAAAATTATTCACTGCTTTTTCCCTTTTGATTCGAAGCTGATTATTAAATCTTTTCTTAGAAAAATTCAACCAGAGATTTGCATTTTGATGGAGACAGAGATTTGGCCAAACCTAATACATACTATAAACAAAAAAAATATACCTGTATGCCTCATCAACGCTCGTTTATCAGAAAAATCATTCAATAAATATCAAAAATTTTCCCCTAAACTTGTCAGTGAAACTCTTAGGAAACTTACTCTTATATGCTCGCAAAATACTTTTTCATCCACTCGCTTTATCAAGCTGGGAGCCAATGAACAAAGCTTAATAAATACTGGAAGTCTTAAGTTTGATAGTGATGACTCAATTGATGTTGATTTAGCGAACTCATTAAGGCAAATGGTTGGTGATAGGCTTGTTAGCGTTTTTGCAAGCACAAGAGATGGCGAAGAAAGATTAATTATTGAGAGCTACCTAAAGCACAAGGATCAAATAAATTGTCTTCTTGTTATCATTCCTAGACATCCCGAAAGGTTTGACGAAGCAGCAAAGATTGCTAAAGGTTTTGGTCTAAATGTTAATAGAAGATCTGAAGCTGAGAATTGCTCTGAAGATACTGACATTTTGGTTGGAGACAGCATGGGGGAGATGATGGCCTATTACTCCATCTCGGATATTGCTTTTATTGGTGGAAGCCTTACTGATAATGGCTGTCAAAATATGCTTGAAGCAGCCTCCCTATCAAAACCAATAATTTTTGGTCCAAGCGTTTATAACTTTGAAGAGATTTCGAAACAACTTTTAGATAATGATGCATCCATTCAGGTATCCAATGCTGATGAACTAATGCAAACTATTTCTCAATTGTTATCAAGCAAGTCTAGAAGAGATGAGCTTGGCGCCAATGCAAGGAAAACCTTCGAGAATAATCAGGGCGCAGCCAGCAATATTCTGAGTGCTTTAGAGCCTTACATTAAAAATTAAGTAAGGCCTCCTTAAGCGCCTTCCTTTAAATATATTTCGCTATCATTCTTCAAAAATTCTTCAGACTTTTTGTCCATCTCAACTTGAATTTCTTGAATCTTTTGAACGGCATCTGTGTCCAAGCCTTTAATATCTTGAGAAATTTTCATAGAACAGAACTTTGGACCACACATTGAACAAAAGTGGGCTGTTTTAGCTGCTTGCTTTGGTAGGGTTTCGTCATGGAAGCTTCTAGCAGTATCTGGATCCAGTGCAAGATTAAATTGGTCTTCCCATCTAAATTCAAACCTCGCCTTTGAGAGCGCATTATCTCTGATCTGGGCTCCTGGATGTCCCTTAGCTAAGTCAGCAGCATGAGCTGCAATCTTGTAGGTAATGATTCCAGTTTTAACATCATCTTGGTTTGGAAGGCCAAGATGCTCCTTTGGAGTTACATAACAAAGCATTGCACAGCCATACCAACCTATCTGAGCTGCTCCAATAGCTGAAGTTATATGATCATATCCTGGTGCTATGTCAGTTGTAAGAGGACCTAGAGTATAGAAAGGAGCTTCACCACACTCCTCAAGCTGTTTTTCCATATTGTCCTTAATCATATGCATTGGTACATGGCCTGGACCTTCAATAAATGTTTGAACATCATGCTTCCAAGCTATTTTTGTAAGCTCACCTAAAGTCTCAAGCTCCCCATACTGAGC
>CALKDH010000013.1 GCA_938086805.1 uncultured PS1 clade bacterium
ACCAGAAATGCTGGCGTTTGAAGAACATCAACTACTGAACTCACTTCATTAAGTGGTGTGTCTTCATGAACATCAGTTAAAACTGCAACACCAACTTCTGATTTAACTTTTTCGAGAATCCGAAGACCTTTTTCTATCCCCAAGCCACGAAAACTATCTGCACTCGTTCTATTCGCCTTATCAAAAGATGACTTGTAGATAAAATTGATGTTTAACTCTTCACAAACTTTCTTTAGATAGCTCGCACTCTCTAGTGCCAGGACCTCTGATTCAATAACGCATGGCCCAGCAATCAAAAAAAATGGGTGTTCAATCCCCGCTTGAAAATCTAGTAAATTCATGAACTTTGCTCAATACATAAATATATACGTAAATTATATTCGTTTAAAATAGGCATAGTTACAAAATCCTTAGAAGCATGGCACAAAAAACACCTGACATTCTTAAAAAAATTGTTTCTAGAAAGCACGAAGAAATTACAGATTCAATAAGTAGAGTTCCGCTCGAAAGAATGATTGAATTGTCTTCTAATGCTGATAAAGCTCGAGGGTTCTATATGGCTTTGCAGAGTAAAGTCCAAAAACAAGAGAGCGGCGTTATTGCTGAAATTAAGAAAGCTTCTCCGAGCAAAGGCGTTCTCAGGGAGGACTTTGATCCTGTTGAAATAGCAAAAAGCTATGAGTTGGGCGGGGCTAGCTGCCTTTCGATATTAACTGATCGAGATTTTTTTCAGGGAGATCCTTTATACTTAATTAAAGCAAGAGCGGCTGTAACAATTCCCGTCATTAGAAAAGACTTTATTATTCATCCCTATCAGGTCTATGAATCTCGGGCTATCGGTGCAGATTGTATATTGTTAATTGCATCTTGTCTTGATGATGAGGAATTGAAAGATTTAAGTGATTTAGCCACTTCACTTGGTATGGATACGCTGGTTGAAGTGCATGATCGAGAAGAGCTTAATCGTGCCCTGAAACTAGATTTACCGCTGCTTGGTATAAACAACAGAAACCTTCGTAATTTTGAGGTCACTCTTCAAACTACCATTGACTTACTCTCAGAAATTAGCGATGATAAGATAGTGATTACAGAGTCAGGAATCAAAACCAAAGAAGATGTCGAATTAATGCATCAAAACAACGTGTTTGGTTTTTTGATTGGTGAGACTTTTATGAGGGATCCTAATCCTGGTCAAAAACTTAAGGAGTTTTTTAAATGAATATATCTGTAAATTGGGTTGATGGAATGCTCATGGTAGGCAAGTCTCATAGTGGTCATAGTATTACCATGGATGGACCACCAGAAATTGGTGGAGAAAATCTTGGAGTTAGGCCAATGGAAATGCTTTTACTCGGTGTTGCTGGCTGCACTATGATTGATGTTGTCACTACACTAAAAAAAATGCGTCAAGAACTTACACACTGTGAAACTAAAGTTAATGCTGAGAGAGCTGATGATCATCCAAAAGTATTTACCGATATTCATATTCAATTCATTATCAAAGGAAAGGGTTTAGACACTAAAAAAGTTGAAAAAGCGATTACACTATCAGCCGAAAAGTATTGTTCAGCATCAATCATGTTAGGAAAAACAGCCTCCATTACTCATGATTTTGAAATTGTAGAATAATATTTCACAAAAGGTCTGTTTCTAAAATGCTCGTTCAATATATTTGCAGTATAATATGCCTTCTTCGGAGAGGTGGCCGAGTGGCTGAAGGCGCTCCCCTGCTAAGGGAGTATAGGCTTTAACTCCTATCGAGGGTTCGAATCCCTCTCTCTCCGCCATACTGTTTTCCCAAATAACTCCTAATCTTCATCTAACATTCATACCTATTTTTTATAATAAATTCATGAAAGATAAAAAAGCATTACACTGGTTTAGGCAGGACCTTCGATTATCTGACAATCCTGCACTTTACGAAGCTTCAAAAAACGATGAAGTAATTCCTATCTACATTCTGGATGACCAGAATTCTGGAGAATATTCTTTAGGCGAGGCGAGTCGCTTTTGGCTTCATCACTCTCTGAGTGATCTAAATAAAAACCTAAATCAAAATTTATCTCTATATCAAGGAGACCCACTTGAAACTTTGTTAGATATCATTGATAGATTTGAAATTGATGCTGTTTATTGGAATCGCTGCTATGAACCATGGCGTATTAAACGTGATACTCAAATTAAAGCCGAGCTTGAATCCAAAGGAGTTTTGGTAAAGACATATAGCGGATCTTTACTTTGGGAGCCCTGGACAATAAAAAAAGACGATGGAACACCCTACAAAGTTTTTACTCCTTTCTATCGCAAGGGCTGCTTAAATTCTAAAGAACCAAGAAAGCCAATTCCTAAAGTAGCTATCTCTCACTATTTTAGTGACAAAGAAAATTCTCTAAATCTCAATGAACTATCTTTGCTTCCATCGATTAGATGGGATATTCCTATGCAGTCGTATTGGGAGATTGGAGAAACTGGAGCCTTAAAAAGGTTATCTAAATTTATTGAAAATGGCATTGAGCAATATAAAGATGGTAGAAATTTTCCTTCAAAGCCTTATGTTTCGAGAATTTCTCCTCATATTCATTTTGGTGAGTTATCACCAAACCAAGCCTGGTATCTTGCCAAACAAAAGGGTAGTGATAGAAACATTGATCATTTTTTAAGTGAGTTAGGATGGCGAGAATTTTCTTACAGCCAGCTTTACTTTAATCCCGAACTCCCTAAAAAGAATCTCCAGTCAAAATTTGATCAATTTCCATGGGAGACAAATTCAAAAAATTTATCAGCCTGGCAAAAAGGTCATACTGGCATCCCTATGGTAGATGCTGGCATGAGAGAGCTATGGTTAACTGGCTCAATGCATAATCGTGTAAGAATGGTTGTGGGTTCCTTTTTAGTAAAAAATCTACTTTTGGATTGGCGTCATGGCGAGCGCTGGTTTTGGGACTGTCTAGTTGATGCTGATCTTGCAAGTAACAGTGCGAGCTGGCAGTGGGTTGCAGGATGTGGGGCAGATGCAGCGCCCTATTT
>CALKDH010000014.1 GCA_938086805.1 uncultured PS1 clade bacterium
TTCAAGATAGAAACAAACCACCAAAATAATTTCCTACTATGTCAAAAATTGAAATAAACAATATTTATAAAATATTTGGTCCTAACGCTCAGCAAGTTATGCCAATGGTTAAAGATGGCGCCTCTAAAGAGCAGGTTATGGAAGAAACAGGGCACACTGTTGGACTTGATAACGTCTCCCTTTCTATTGAAGAGGGTGAAATTTTTGTTTGCATGGGACTTTCTGGTTCTGGAAAGTCAACTCTAATTAGGCATATTAATAGGCTCATTGATCCAACTGCGGGTGAGGTTCTTGTTAACAATATCGATGTTTGTAGTCTGGATGAAAAAGAAATCTTAGAGTTTAGAAAGAGAACTATGAGCATGGTATTCCAGCGCTTTGGATTGTTTCCTCATAAGACGATTATTGAAAACGTTGCCTATGGTCTAGAGATTCAAGAAGTTCCTGAAGATCAAAGGCATGAGATTGCGCAAGGTCAAATCAAGGCAGTTGGTCTTGAAGGCTTTGAACATCAATATCCTGCCCAACTATCGGGTGGAATGCAGCAAAGAGTTGGTCTGGCAAGAGCACTAGCAACCAATCCTGAAATTCTTTTGATGGATGAGGCATTTAGCGCATTAGACCCGCTCATTAGAAGTGAAATGCAGAATCAATTGGTCGAACTTCAAGCTAAACTCAAGAAAACTATTGTCTTCATCACACACGATCTTGATGAATCTCTTAAGCTGGGTGATCACATTGGTATTCTGAATGGTGGAAGACTAGTTCAGGTAGGAAAGCCAGAAGAAATTATCTTGAATCCTGCTGACGATTACGTAAAAGCTTTTGTTAAAGATGTTAATCGCTCTAAAGTACTCAGAGCAAGGACTATTATGACCAAACTGGATAAGTTTGATAAATCGTCTGTCAATCCATCTTCTACATATAAATATGATGAGGATACTTTTATTGAAGATATAGTTCCTAAAGTGTTAAAAGATAGATCAACCATTGAAGTTATCGATAAAGAAGGAATGACTACTGGATTCATTACCTCTGACGAACTCTCAGTTGCACTAACTAAAACTGAATAAACCCTCATTGAAAGCTGTTAACAAAAATATTGTAATTTCAGCAGCTGCAGATGGAATAGGCTGGTGCATTACTAAGTCATTGTTAGATAATGGGTATACAGTTTATGTATCAGATATTAATCAAGACAAGATAGATGAACTCAACCATCACCCACTCATTAATAACAGATTATTTGTTGACTACGTAGATGCAGGAGATGCAAACTCAGTCAAAAATTATTTTGAATCTTTCAAATTATCGAGTATCGATGGCTTGATTAATAATGTTGGTATTGCTGGACCCACTGGAACAATGGAGGACATTTCAGTCGATGACTGGAATCAAACTATAGAGACTAACTTAAATAGTCATTTTTATTTTACAAAGCAAGCTATACCACTTTTAAAAAAAAATAAGGGTGGGTCAATTGTCAACTTATCTTCAACAGCAGGAATCTTTGGATTTCCATTAAGAACCCCATATGCTGCGTCTAAGTGGGCAATTATTGGGGTCACCAAGTCATTAGCTATGGAACTAGGAAAATTCAATATAAGAGTCAATGCGATCTGCCCAGGCTCAGTCTCAGGAGACCGAATTAACAGGGTGATTGAGACAAAAGCAAAATCACTTAACATTCCTGTTAGTGAAGTCAAAGAAGATTTTGAAGGGATGGTTTCACTCAAAACTTTCGTTGATAAAGAAGATATTGCCAATATGGCTCTATTTCTTTTGTCTGACGAAGCTCACAGAATATCTGGTCAAGTCATGACCGTAGATGGTAACACTGAGAGGATGGACTAAATAGAACTATCCTGATACAACCTGCTTAATGAAGACCAGCAATATACTGAGATAAAGCCTCTATCTCTTCATTAGTCAGACCCATAGCAACATTATTCATCATTTCATTGACTCTCTCAACACCATCAGAGCCTGTCTGTTTATTGATTGAATACTGACGGAAAGCCTTTAACTGAGAAGCAGTATATTCAGCGTGTTGCGCTGCAACGGCTGGGAATCCTGCAGTTGGAATACCCTCACCTTTGGCGCCATGGCATGCAATACAAGCAGTCGTTTGAGTTTCCATTTTGCCACCAACATAAATTTTTCTACCCAGTTCAATTTGTTCTGCTGAACCCTTGGCGGAGTTTTCACTGATTGTTTGGATTGAGTAATATGCAGCAATATCTTCCATGTCCTGGTCAGATAGTAATGAGGCAACTCCGGCCATCATTGCATTATTTCTTTCACCAGATTTAAAATACTGAAGTTGCTTGATCAAATAAGCCTCTCCTTGACCAGCCAATTTTGGAAAGTTAGGTATCGTACTATTTCCAGCCAGACCATGACAACCCATACATGTAGCAGATTTAACTTGGCCAGCTTCTGCATCTCCTGCAGCGATTGATGGACTTACTAGTGAAGTAATTAATAAAGAAGCTAAGATAGCAAGGGTTTTTTTCATTCTCAATCTCCAAAAAATTCCATGAAATTATACGTGATAAATTCGGGTTAAGAAACCCTCAAATTAGTTAAAATTTTAAATAGAATGCTTCTATCTTTGCGGGTCTTGGATGGAGAGATACTCTGCAATAGATCTCTCAAAACCCTCGGCCATTGGAGCCATCGCATTCATGTATGAGTTTTGACGTTCGCCCGACTGAAAATATTCAAGTTGCTGAATAATCCATTCAATATCTTTGCCTGCCAGGGAAGGGATTGATGCGTCATTTGAGCGTCCATTTGCGCCATGACAACTTGCACATCCTAGGGCACCATACATTGCCTCACCCTCACTATTAGCCAAAGTACTAATAGAGAAAGAAGCTAAAACAAACACAATAAACGTATTAAAAACTTTTGTCATAGTTTTAAGCACTAATGAGTCCCAAAATTGATTATACCCATTTCTAATTTAATACAATCCAGTTGATGAAAGTTATTTGCCTTTCCATTTGGGGGGTCTTTTTTCTGAAAAAGCAATTGGCCCTTCCTTTGCATCCTCAGAATGAAGCATTTTCTGATACGCTTCAATTTCTCCGGATCGCATCAATTCATAGGCCTCCTCTAAATCCATCATTTCAGTTGATCTTATGACAGACTTTATGGCTGCTATAGAAAGTGGGGCTGACTTTGAAATCTGAAGAGCCCACTCAAGCGACTGATTAATTAAATCATCTTGGGGACAAATTCTATTAACAAGGCCATAATGCTTTGCCTCCTCAACACCCATCCTTCGACCCGTCATAAGCATATCCATAGCAACTGATTTAGGCAGTCGACGAGGAAGCCTCAATACCCCACCGCTATCTGGAATAATTCCTAAAGTAGCTTCAGGAACAAAAAATTCTGCATTACTTGAAGCAATGATGAGGTCTGCAGCAAGTGCCAGCTCAAACCCACCACCTACTGCTAATCCATTCACAGCAGCAATGACAGGTTTATTGAGATCCCATAACTCTGTTAGGCCTGCAAAACCACCAGGACCAAAGTCAGCATCAACTGCTTCCCCATCAGATGCTGCCTTTAAGTCCCAGCCCCCACAAAAGAAACGATCTCCAGCTCCAGTAATGATTGCTACCCTAAGATTATTGTCATCTCTAAATTTTATAAATGCATCTCCAAGCTCATGACTTGTTTTTGCATCAATTGCATTGGCTTTTGGACGATTCAAGGTAATTAAAATTACTTCTCCATGAACCTCATAATTAACAGCATCTTTCATAATCACCCCAATAAATTAATTTGAGTTAAGTCTAATAAGTGTATCAGCAGCAGCAACTCCATTGGTCTCTTTTAATACTAAAAGTGGATTGATATCCAACTCCTCAACTTCATTTTGACTAATTAATTCAATGACCGAAACAACTGAATCTATCACTGCTTCGATGTCCCCTTTTGGTTTGCCTCTGAAGCCCTCGAGTAGCTTGTAAACCTTTAATTTTGATAAAGCTTGATGTATATCTGCTCTAGTAGCAGGCAAAATTAACACTGAACTGTCTTCTAGAAGCTCAACAAATATTCCGCCACTTCCAATTACGATGTGTTTGCCAAAAGTAGGGTCATAGTCCATACCTACAATGAGCTCACAAACTGATTTTTCTATCATTTTTTCAATAAGAAGCTCTGAACTGATAATGAATAAATCTGCACATGCCTCTTTAAGCATTTTAGTATTTTTAATATTCAGCCTAACTCCATTCAATTCACTCTTATGAGCTAATTCTGCCCCCGACACTTTAAGAGTCACTGGGAAGCCAATATCTTCAGAAGCTTTTGTAGCTTCATTAAAATTATTAACCAGAAATCCCTTTGGAATAGAGACGCCATACTTATTTAAAAGTAGCTTGCCTTCATATTCTGTTAATTGTGTTTTGATTTTTCTTTCTGAGTTAATGCTCAAAATTTTTAACTCTGGACTTGTGTTGCGTGAAAATGCGCGCCCAATTTTATATGAGTGATTGAGGGCTTTCAAACACACATCCAAGCCAACCATAGGCGCAATTCCAAAACTCAAACACTTCTCAATAATTCTTTTTGGCATACAATCTGCCATAGATGCCAGTACTATTGCCTTTTCCCCTGTCCCAGAGAGGGCATCTGAAAGTGCCAATAAAGTCGAGTCCCAGTCCTTCTGCTCTGATTGGTCAGTTTTAGGCCAATCCAACAGCAACATTGTGGCTGCAAATTGATCACTAATCATTGCCCTAAAGCACTCTGAAGTTCTTTTTCTATCTCCCCAAATAAATGTATGATAATCTAGAGGATTGTCGACCTCGACATAGTCGTTTAGCGTTCGCTGAACTTTGGCCTTGTGTGATGAGGTGAGTGATGGAAAATTAATTTCTAATCCATCAATTAAATCAGCCATCATACCTGCTTCTCCGCCTGAGCAGCTCATTGAAGCAACACCGCTATGCTTCATTACGCCCAATAGGCTGATCAGTTTAAGTGTTTCTAGAAACTCTGGAACTGTCTCAACTCTGGCTATACCCAGACGATCAAAAAAAGCACTATATAATTTATCTGAACCCGTTAATGAGCTAGTGTGGCTCAGTGCAATCTTAGCAGATGCATTTGTTTTTCCTGACTTAATAGTAATGATTGGAACCTTCATTTTAAGCGCTCTTTGAGCAGCAATATCAAATGACTCGATGTCAGAAATACCTTCGATGTGGAGACCAATCGCATTGACTCTTGAATCATCCAACATCGCATGGATAATGTCCGCAATATTTGTATTTGATTGATTACCAAGAGTAAACATATAAGCGATTGAAAGGCCAGAAGACTGCATAGTCATGTTTAGTCCTATATTGCCGCTTTGAGTTATGATTGCTACCCCTTCGGATACTGGGTCACACCCGTGAACATCTGGCCACAAAGCAACCCCGTCCAGACTATTGATAAATCCGTAACAATTTGGGCCTATAAGTGGCATTCCATTGGCAGCTTCGACTAATTGCTGATTTCGTATAAGACCTTTATCTCCAACCTCACCAAACCCAGAAGCATACAACACCGCACCGCCGCTTCCCATGGACTCAAGATCGGATACAATTTCGATGGCAGTCTCTGCGTTGACTGCGATAAATGTTGCATCAGGGGGTTCTGGCAAATCTTTGACATCTCTAAAACATTTGATGCCCTCAAGAGATTCAAGGGTAGGATGAACTGCCCATATTTGATGACTATATCCTAATTTGAGCGACTCTCTAATCGCAAAATTTGCACCTCGATTACCAACAACAGCGATAGACTTTGGGGAGATTAATCGATGCAAATTGCTTTTATTCATTTTGTATTTACTCAAATGGTCTAAGCAATGATCTGGAAATAATATGCCTTTGAATCTCACTAGTTCCATCCCATATTCTTTCTACACGATGATCTCTCCAAATTCTCTCAAGAGGAAGCTCATCCATTAGCCCCATGCCACCTAAGATTTGAATGGCCTCATCAGAAATCATTGCAAGAACTTCAGTTGCCTTCAGCTTTGCCATTGCAGCATCACTATTGGACATCTGACCTTGGGAATCCTTCCATGCTGCTTTAAGAGTGAGTAATTCTGCAGCATTAAGCTCCATCGACATATCAGCAAGTTTAAATGATACACCTTGAAATTTACCTATCGTTTGACCAAATTGCTCACGAGTTGCAGCCCACTCTGTTGCAATTTGCAAAGCCCTTTCAGCTCTACCTAGACACATCGCAGCAACAGACAATCGAGTCGCTCCTAACCATTCGTTAGCCACATCAAATCCATGATCAACCTCACCTAAGACTTTTGATTCATGTACGCGGCAATTATCAAAATTAAGAATAAAGTTATGATAGCCTCTGTGAGAAACACTGTTATATCCAGGCTCAACTGAGAAGCCAGGGGTTCCCATATCCACTAGAAAGCTTGTTATCTTTTTTTTCTCACCTCGAGAAGTTTGCTCAACTCCAGAAGCTGCAAATAATATGACATAGTCAGCCATATCAGCGTGACTGATGAAATGCTTGGAACCATTAATTACAAAATACTCGCCATCTCTCTCAGCTTTGCACTTCATTGATCGAACATCAGAGCCAGCATTTGGTTCAGTCATCGCAAGACAGTCAACCTTTTCACCACGAATTGTTGGGAGCAGATACTCATCAACCTGCTGGCCTTTACAAGCTAATAAAATATTGCTTGGTCTAGCTACAATATACTGAAGTCCAAAGTTTGCTTTTCCCAATTCTTTTTCTAGAAGACATAATGTAAGTGAATCAAGTCCACCACCTCCATGTATTTCAGGCATATTGCATGCATAAAGACCACTTTCTATAGCTTTTTGTTTTATTTGCTCTACAACTGAATCTTCTATTTTATTATTCTTTTCAACCTCATCCTCAAAAGGGTAAAGCTCTTTTTCTACAAAACTTTTGACAGATTCAATAATCATTTCTTGTTCACTTGTGAGTCCAAAATTCATTTTATCTTCCTCTAAATTGAATTAACCTAGTTTGATCTGCATGACACGGCCTTTTTGCTTAGGTGAAGGCAATTTCTCATGTTCATTCCAAATTTTTTGTAATATTCTAGAGACAGATTGATCTATCTCACATGCTTTTGCTTTTTTCATATCAACATGAATGAGCATTTGTTCAGTTGTCGCTAATAATTCTCCACTTTCCCCATGAAACATTTGATGAAAAATATGTAACCTCTTTGGGTCAAGGCCTAATATTTGAGTAGTAAACTCTAGTGGCTCATTTTCTGACGCCTCTAAATAGTAATTGATATGTGTTTCTACAGTATAAAAAGATTGCCCCGCAAGTCTGTAATCATTATCTATACCTATATATTGAAACAATGCATCTGAAGCATCGCCAAATGCATAGAGATAAAACGACTCACTCATATGTCCATTGTAGTCAATCCAATCTTTATGCACTTTGGCACTATAAAGTTTAAGAGGCTTTTCTAATTTATCACTCTCTGAATAATATTGATACTCTCTTGTTAGATATATTTCATTGTCCATATTCAATCAAATTGTAAATGCAGAAATAGAATGTTATGAGAACTGAATTAATTATGATTATATAATGGAATGAAAGGCCCTCATCTCTTGAATTATGCATAATTTCTACCGTCAAGCTAAATTTCTTTTATCTTGCCCATCTTTAAAAGGATGCCCAATTGATAGCGGCTATGAGGTTATATTTGCCGGTCGTTCAAATGCCGGTAAATCAAGCGCTATTAACACACTCACTGAACAAAAAAAATTAGCTAAAGTTAGTAGAACTCCAGGAAGGACACAACACCTGGTTTTTTTTGATTTGGGTGATGATAGAAGACTTGTAGATCTTCCTGGCTATGGATATGCAAAAGTACCCGATTCAGTCAAACAGGATTGGCATCAAAATATGAGTGAATACTTTGACAATCGACAATGTATTAAAGCTGCAATACTTGTTATGGATTGCCGTCATCCTTTTAAGCCTTTTGATCAAATGATGCTTGACTGGTGTGTGAATAGTAAAGTCCCTATTCATATTTTGCTAACTAAATCTGATAAATTAAAGAGGGGAGCTGCTAGTGCAGCTAAACTTTCAGCATTAAAAGTAGTAAAAGATTTACCTTCTGTCAGTGTTCAACTTTTTTCTTCTTTAAAAAAAGTAGGAGTTTCAGAACTGAGTCATTATCTTAACCAAGTATTTGAAATGAGTGATGAGAGTTAATGTAGACCTTACTTTAATAAAACCAGCTGATACAATCATTGTTGCGAATAATCGTCAAGCTCTCGCCCTCAAAAAATCCCTCGCCGATTCAAATCATGGTTTAAGAATATCAAAAGTTTATTCATATCAATCTTTTCTTGACAAGTGTTGGAAGAGTAGACAAATAAATCAAGAAAAACGCCTGTTAAATCAGCTTGAATTTCGAATTTTATTAATGAATCTCAGTGAGGAAGTATCGGTCAAAAATCCTGAGACTTTTATTGAGGAGCTTATCAAATGTTATAAGCTATGTAAAACCTATGGAATTGAGATTAATAAGATCTCAGACTTACTTTCAATTCCTTCAAAACTCTTTGTTCGACTAATAAGAGAATATGAAAAATTTAAAGTTCAAAATAATTGCATCGATCAGACAGATATTTTTAAATTAATCATAGATCATCTCGGACAAATTAATAGTGGAAAGGTTAATTACTACAGTTTTGGGTTTAATGAACCGACACCCGAGCAAAACAAGCTTTTTGAGACTTTAAATTGCAAGCCATTATTTTCAAAGCAGCTGGAAAGCAACTCAGACAATTTTGCTTTTATGGATCAAGAGTCTGAACTAAGGGCCATTGTTAAATGGGCTAAAAAAACTAGTGGCAATTATCCAGAAAAACAAATTGGCATTGTGGTGCCTAACTTAAATGAATTGCAGCATAAAGTGAAGTCTACTTTTGACCTTGAGTTTGCGTCAAGCCTTCTCGAGGTTCATAAAAAACCATATAATATTTCTTTAGGAATTTCTCTGAGTGAATACCCATTAATAAAGCATCTTATCTCAATTCTGAGGTTATCAGATCAATATGTAAATGGTAATGTCGAAACTGAAATATTAAAAAAGGTTACAACATCTCCCTATATTAGTGGTGCCATAAGCGAACAAAACAATCGCGCCTTGATAAATAATAAAATCCTACAGTTATCTAAAACTAAAATTAAAAATAATGAAATTATTAGCTTTTGTAAAGATTGCCCTCTACTTAAAGAGATTTTTTTGAAGCTCAATAGGGTTAAGTTTTCAAAAAAAATAACACTTGAGCAATCTTTAGATTTAATGAACTCATTTATGCTTATTTGGGGTTTTACTTCAGATAGAAATTTATCAAGCAGTGAATATCAAGTATATGAAAAATATCAAGTAGAGAGCTTAGTACTAAATAAATTATCAAATTTTCATAATCTAAATACTTTTTCAGATACTCTTAAGATTTTGATAGCACATCTAAATGCTGTAATTTTTCAGCCACAAAGTGGCCCTGCCAATATACATATTTTGGGCTCTCTAGAGGCGGAGGGATTATTTTTTGATTTTGCATGGGTCTCTAGCATGACAAGCAGCTTTCTTCCGGGAAAAATCAAAATGCCCTTATTTATCCCACCCAAAACTTCAATAGAAAATTCTTTACCAGGTACGAGCTTTGAACTCATCACTAAAGAAAGTAAATCCACGCTTAAAAATTTACAAAATTTAAGTAAAAATCTGATTTTTAGCTATTCAACTACTTCAGATAGTCGAGAGCAGCTACCCAC
>CALKDH010000015.1 GCA_938086805.1 uncultured PS1 clade bacterium
ATGAATGAGCAAGGCTTAAAGAGAGTTTCAGATGTCAGTTTTGAAGCGCGCTCAGGAGAAATTTTGGGAATTGCTGGTGTAACTGGAAATGGTCAAGGAACCCTTTTAAAAGCCTTGGCTGGAATACTTCCAATTTCAAAAGGCTCAATTGAGATAATGGGCGAAACGATCACCTCGAACAACTCTTTGAATCCCGAGCAATTAAGAAATCTAGGCGTTGCCCATGTCCCTGAAGACAGACAAAGAATGGGAATGATCTCAGAATTTACTGCAAGTGAAACTGCATTATTAGGCTATCACAATGACAAAACAATCAACCAGGGGGTTTGGCTAAAGCGTGCTTCTGTGAAAGCTAACTGCGAATCAATGATGGAAGCATTTGATGTCCGTCCAAACAATCCTAACCTGATGTCTTCTAATTTTTCAGGTGGTAATCAGCAGAAACTTATTTTAGCTAGAGAGTTCGAGAGAGACCCAGACCTTTTGATTATTGGCCAACCAACTAGAGGTGTTGATATTGGTGCAATTGAATTTATTAGAAAAAGAATTATTGAAATGAGGGATGCTGGAAAGGCTATTATTTTAATCTCAGTAGAATTAGAAGAAATAATGTCACTGAGTGATCGTATCGTTGTAATGTGTGATGGTGAAATTACAGGCACTGTTAATGGATCTGATGCAGATGAGGCGACACTTGGAATGATGATGGCCAATGCCCTGGGATCTAAAGATGAATTGAAAGGAGTTGAAGTATGACTCGCGAACGACGTTTATCATGGATTAACGGCTTTCTTCTGCCCTTCCTGAATGTTTTAACTGCTTTTATTGCTACGGCTATTGTGTTTGTTTTAATTGGAGTAGACCCTATTAAAGCAACAAAAATATTAATTTATGGTGCGCTAGGCTATGATGAAGGTTTGGGCTACACACTTTATTACGCAACCAATTTTGTTTTTACTGGATTAGCAGTTGCGGTTGCCTTTCATGCAGGTTTATTCAACATTGGTGGAGAAGGTCAGGCATATGTAGGCGGTCTTGGTACCGCTCTTGTTGCTCTATATTTGAATCCTGCTTTGAGTGCTTGGATAGTGATTCCACTTGCTATCTCAGGAGGACTTCTCTTTGGAGCACTATGGGCTATTATTCCTGCCTACTTGCAAGCCTACAGAGGAAGTCATATTGTTATTACAACAATTATGTTTAACTTTCTAGCATCGGCCTTGATGGTTTATGTTTTGGTTAATGTGTTAAGAGAAGTTGGAGAAATGTCTCCAGAGAGTGCAGATTTTATTAAGGCCTCATGGCTGCCTTTTGTTCATGATGTTTTTGCTAGTTTTGGCTACAAGATTGCAAAATCGCCTCTTAATTTATCAATTTTAGTAGCTTTGTTTTTCTCTGGTTTAGTTTGGTTTTTCCTATGGCATACTCGCTGGGGATACGCAATTCGAGCTGTTGGTAAAAGTAACGATGCTGCTGTTTATGGTGGTATTAACCCTAAGAAGATTATCATTGTAACAATGTGTATTTCTGGCGCTTTAGCGGGACTTGTTGGAATCAATGAGTTAATGGGCGTTCAACATCGCCTCTTCCTTAATTTTAATTATGGTTATGGATTTGGTGGAATAGCAGTAGCACTAATGGGTCGAAATCACCCAGTTGGAATTTTAATCGCAGCCTTCCTATTTGGAATCCTATATCAAGGTGGTGCTGAACTAGACTTTGAACTTCAAAATGTTTCCAGGGATATTGTTGTTGTTATGCAAGGCCTTGTGATTTTATTCTGTGGTGGACTTGAATATTTATATAGACCGATTTTAATTCGTTTTTTAGCACCAATTGAGGGAACAGAATGAGCGATATTTTTCTAAATACTGTATTAACTTTAGATGCATCGGTTCGTGTCTGTGTACCCCTAATTTTTGCATCAATGGCAGGTCTATTTGCAGAGCGCTCTGGAGTGGTTGATATTGGGCTAGAAGGTAAATTACTTATGTCCGCATTTATTGCTGCAAGTGCTGCAGTTGCTTTTGGCTCACCATGGATTGGGTTATTAGCAGGCATTATCGCCTCTTCAGTCTTAGCTATGGTTCATGGTTTTGCATCAATCACATACAAAGGAAATCAGATTGTAAGTGGAGTTGCAATTAATATCTTAGCTGCTGGACTGACAATGATTCTTAGTCTAGCTTGGTTTAAAAAAGCTGGAATCACTCCTACTTTAAAAAATGACCAGAGATTTCTTTCGATTGATTTACCAGGACTTGAATTGATTGATCATATCCCAATTTTAGGTGTAATCTATCGTGAACTAATTAGTGGGCACAATATACTTGTATATCTTGCCTTTGCAATTGTGCCGTTAGTTTGGTGGGTCGTCTTTAGAACTCGCTTTGGTCTTCGACTTCGAGCTGTTGGTGAAAATCCAAAAGCGGTTGATACCGCTGGAATATCTGTTGAAACACTCAGATATAGAGCACTTTTAATTGGCGGAATTTTGTGTGGCATTGGGGGTGTATACCTTTCCACAGCCTATAATGCACAGTTTGTAAAAGACATGACTGCTGGAAGTGGCTTTATTGCTCTTGCAGCCCTAATTTTTGGAAAATGGCATCCTTATAAAGTACTCGCAGCCTGCTTCTTATTTGCCTTTTTAGACGCTATCTCGATCAGACTTCAGGGCATAGTAATTCCTGGAATTGGAGAGATTCCTGTCCAGCTAATTGAAGCAACTCCTTATATCCTTACAATTATTTTGCTGGCTGGATTTATTGGTAAAGCTGTTCCTCCTAAAGCTTCAGCACAACCTTACATCAAGGAACTTTAGAATGAGTGAAGAAAGCCATATAAAAATCACTAAAGAAGCAATGAGTAAAGCTTATGTTCCCTATTCTAACTATCCTGTCGGTGTATTAATCATTACAGATACGGGCAATCAATACATTGGGTGCAACGTTGAAAATGCAAGCTATCCTCTTGGTAATTGTGCAGAAGCTTCTGCAATTGCTTCAATGGTAATGGGCGGTGAAAGCAAGATTAATAAAATTTATGTCATGACTAAAAATGATGAGGGCCGCATTCCCTGTGGGGGTTGTAGACAAAGAATAAGGGAGTTTTCAGATAAATCTACAGAAGTCATCATGTGTTCACCTGATGGCATCAAAGATCGAATCAATTTATCAAAGCTTCTTCCTCAATCTTTTGGGCCGGAGCACCTCTAATGAGCTATGTTCAAGAATGTGTTGAGATTATTAGTCAACACATTAAAAACTTTAAGCCAAAAGTGGGCCTTATTCTTGGCTCAGGTCTTGGTCAATTTTGTGACAATATAGATACGAAAAGCTCTATAGATTTCAAAGATTTACCTGGTTTTCCAGTTGCTGGTGTAGGCGGTCATGCAGGAAAACTTTTATTTGGTGAGGTTGAAGGAATTAATGTAGTAGTTATGCAAGGAAGAGCTCATTATTATGAGCATGGACGGGCCGATATTATGGCTACTCCTATTCAAGTATTAAGCGCGTTAGGATGTCAAAGCTTGGTTTTAACCAATGCTGCTGGAAGTACAATTAAAGAGGCGTCACCGGGGAGCGTCATGCTTATTACAGACCATATAAATATGACTGGAGTGTCTCCTTTGTTTGGTGCGGATGGTAATGAGCGATTTGTCAATATGGTTGATGCTTATAATCCAAAACTGAGTGATGCCATGAGAAGCGCAGCAAAGGCTATTGATATTAACTTACATGAGGGTGTCTATGCTTGGTTCAGTGGTCCACAATTTGAAACACCAGCTGAAATTAGAGCAGTAAAGACTCTTGGTGCAAATGCTGTTGGCATGTCTACTGTTCCAGAGGTCATTCTAGCTCGACACCAAGGTATTCCACTTTGTGCTCTTTCAGTCATTACAAATTATGCTGCAGGCATGAGTGAAACAGATATTACTCATGAACAGACTATTGCTTTTGCAAGTAAAGCAGCAGATACTGTAGAGAAATTATTAAATTCTTATCTAAAAAGTCAGTAATACAAATTGTGTAAAAATATTATGAATACTAATAAAAATTTAACGAAAGATGGGAAATTTCAAAAAGATAAGAAAATTCTTAATCTTGTTGGGTCTGACGATTCAAAAACTACTCATAATAATTTAAGAAATCCAGGGATGGAGTTCAGCCTTGATCTCATTTCAAGTATATCTGTGAATCGAAGTGCTGTTGAAAGAAGATGTTCTAATTATGGCCCAAGGAGAAGTATAAAAAAAGACAATCAAGCTGCATGGCTTTTAAAGGCAATTACATTAATGGACTTAACCACGCTGTCTGGTGATGACACAGTTGCTCGAGTCAGAAGGCTTTGCAGCAAGGCAAGACAGCCTATTAGCCTGGACCTTGAGAAGGAATTAGGTGTTCAATCCTTAAATTTAAGTGTTGCTGCTGTCTGTGTTTATCATGACATGCTTGTTGCTGCAAAAAATGCCATTCAAGGTACCTCAATTAACCTTGCCGCTGTATCTACTGGATTTCCTGCTGGACTCTCTCCTCTTCCAATTAGACTGCAAGAGATTGAATATTCTGTTGATGCTGGTGCAAATGAAATAGATATAGTTATAAGTCGAAGGCATGTTTTAGAGGGAAACTGGAAAGCTCTTTATGAAGAAGTAAGAATGTTTCGAGAGAAATGTGGTGATGCCCATATGAAAACTATTTTGGCGACTGGCGAACTTGGCAATCTTACAAATATTGCAAAAGCTTCCCAAATTTGTATGATGGCTGGAGCTGATTTTATTAAGACTTCGACTGGCAAAGAATCGGTTAATGCCACTCTTCCTGTAAGTCTTGTTATGGTTAGAATGATTAGAGATTATTTTAATCAAACTGGTATTTCAGTTGGATTTAAGGCTGCTGGTGGTATCAGTGATACTAAGACAGCACTTTTGTATATGACCATGATTAAAGAGGAGCTGGGTCGTCGTTGGCTAGAACCTGATTTGTTCAGATTTGGTGCATCGAGCCTCCTTGGCGATATTGAGCGTCAATTGGATCACTACTCAACTGGATTCTACTCTTCATCGTATCGTCACCCCTTAGCATAGGACTCTATCATGTCAATTCTAAAATCTTTTGATAATCTTGAATATAGCGAAGCATTTGAAAGTAGCAAAGAAGCTCAAGAGTGGCTAGAAAAAAATAGTCGAAGATTTGGGCAGCTCATTAATGGTCAGTTTATTTCAAATAAAGACTCTGACTTGATTGCCTCTCTTGACCCCTCAAATGGAGAGCTTTTAGCGAATATTGAAATTGCAAACTCTAAACAACTTGATTCTGCTGTTTCTGCAGCACGGAAAGCTCAACCCTCCTGGGAAAATCTTGGTGGTCATAAACGAGCTAAGGTTCTTTATGCTCTCGCGCGACTGATTCAAAAACACTCCAGGCTTATATCGGTTCTGGAATCTCTTGATAACGGCAAGCCAATAAGGGAAAGTAGAGATATTGATATTCCTCTTGCGATTAGGCATTTCTATTATCATGCTGGCTGGGCACAGCTTCAAGAAAAAGAATTTTCAAGTTATAGGGCTATTGGGGTTGTAGCACAAATTGTTCCTTGGAATTTTCCACTTTTAATGCTCTCATGGAAGATTGCTCCCGCCCTAGCCATGGGAAATACAATTGTTTTTAAGGCGGCAGAACAAACTCCATTAACAGCTATGTTTTTTGCCCAACTATGTGAGGAAGCAGGCCTTCCATCTGGAGTCATTAATATGATCAATGGAGATGGAGTTATTGGAGCAGAGCTTGCAGCTCACAAAGGTATCGATAAAGTGGCATTTACCGGCTCAACAGCTGTTGGCAGGTCAATCAGAGAAAGTACCGCCGGTCAAGGAAAAAAACTAACCCTTGAGCTTGGAGGGAAGTCCGCTTTTATTGTTTTCGAGGATGCAGATCTAGATGCTGCAGTTGAGGGGTTAGTTGACTCAATCTGGTTTAACCAGGGAGAGGTCTGCTGCGCAGGATCAAGATTGTTGGCACAAGCTGAGATTGCAGATGAGCTTCATCAAAAGATTAAGCAACGAATTAAAACACTTCGACTTGGTTCTTCACTTGACAAATCAACTGACATAGGAAGTCTCGTTAGTAATACCCAATTTAATAGGGTTTGTGAAATGGTTGATGAGGGCTTAAATCATGGAGGAGAAGTATTTCAAGCATACGAATTAAATTCAGATAAGAATTACTACCCTCCTACTCTAATTACTGAGGTTGACTCAAGCCATCCATTGGTTCAGGAAGAAATCTTTGGCCCTGTTCTCGTTTCTATGACATTCAGAACGCAATCCGAAGCCATTGAGTTAGCTAATAACAGTCGGTATGGTCTTGCTGCTAGCATATGGAGTGAAAATATTAATAGAGCTATGGATGTTGCACCAAAAGTAAAAGCTGGCGTTATCTGGATCAATTGTCATAATCAATTTGATGCGTCTTGTGGTTTTGGAGGTATTAAGGAGTCTGGATTTGGAAGAGAGGGTGGAAAAGAGGGTTTATTTGAGTACCTCAAACCTCAAGGTTTAAAATCGCCAAATAAATCGGCTTCCACTTCTATTTCATTTAAAGAAGAAGCAGTAGACCGAACCCTTAAGTTTTATATTGGTGGAAAGCAAGTTAGACCTGATGGTGGCCATAGTCTTGCAACTTTCAATGCAGATGGCTCAAAGGCAGCATACGTAGGCTCAGGAAATCGAAAAGATATTCGAAACGCTATTAGTGCTGCCTCTAAGGCATCATCATGGGGATCATTGAGTGGTCATGCCAGAGCTCAGATCATCTATTTCATTGCTGAAAACTTATCAGTAAGAGAATTAGAATGGGTTGAACGCCTTAAAACTCTTTGTGGGATATCTAAAAAACAAGCTAAAGCAGAGTTTGATGAGAGCATTAGTCGATTATTTAGTTATGCTGCTTGGGCTGACAAATATGATGGTGCTGTTCACAGCGCTCCTTATAGAGGCGTTACTATGGCACTTCCAGAACCTGTAGGGATTCTTGCTCAAATTGCGCCAGAGAATTCTCCGCTAATTTCAACAATTTCATTAATTGCTCCTGCTATAGCTATGGGCAACTGTATTGTATTTGTTCCAAGTCAAAAATTTGCAAGTGTTGCATTGGAGCTTGTTCAGACTTTCGAAACTTCAGATGTCCCTGCAGGTGTAATCAATATTGTCAGTGGAATCAAACAAGACCTAGCAGAGCAACTTGCAGGCCACGCAGAAGCTGATGCAATGTGGTGTTGGGCTGAATCTGAATTAGTTTCTTCGGTTGAATCAATCAGTGCTAGAGATTTAAAACGTTTATGGGTTAACGATGATGAAGATAGAGATTGGCTTAACCCAATGCAAGGTGAAGGCCTTGAATTCCTTAGAAATGCTACTGAAATTAAAAACATTTGGACACCTTATGGTGACTAGTCAAGAATGAGTGAAATATTCCTACCTCAAGAACTTATCAGAAAAAAACGTGATGGTGTCTCGTTAAGTGATACTGAAATTGGGTACATGGTTCAAGGAATCACTGACGGAAGCTTGACGGATGCTCAACTGGGAGCCTTCGCCATGGCTATCTTTAAATGTGGTATGACTATGGACGAGAGGGTTAACTTAACAAGACACATGATGAACTCAGGTGAAACCTTAAGTTGGGATAAGTTTAATCTAGATGGTCCTGTTGTAGACAAGCACTCAACTGGTGGGGTTGGAGATAAAATTAGTTTAATGCTAGCCCCAATTGTGGCCTCTTGTGGAGGCTATGTTCCTATGATTTCAGGGCGAGGACTTGGTCACACAGGAGGGACTCTCGATAAACTTGAGAGTATTCCTGGATATGATGGAGCACCCAACAATTCAGTTTTTCAGTCTCTCGTAAAGACAGTGGGTTGCGCAATTATTGGACAAACTTCAAATCTGGCTCCTGCAGATCAGCGCTTCTATGCCACCCGAGATGTTACTGCAACCGTTGAGTCAATTGATTTGATTACAGCTTCGATTTTATCTAAGAAGCTAGCATCAGGCCTTGATGCTCTTGTTATGGATATTAAAACAGGTAATGGCGCCTTCGCTGCTAATTACAAAATGGCTCAAGAATTGGCACAAAGTATTGCCAATGTTTCGAGTAATTCTGGAGTTCCAACAAGCTGTTTAATTACCGACATGGATCAAGTTCTAGGGCGCAGTGTTGGCAATGCAATCGAAGTGATTGAGTGTATTGATTTCTTGAAAGAACCTCATAATGCTGATCAAAGACTTTTAGAGCTTACTCTTGAATTATCTGCCTACATGCTTCAGCTGAGTGGCTTGGAGCCAGATTTAGACAGCGCTAGAAGTAAATCCAAAATGGCACTAGAGTCTGGAAAAGCGGCATCCATTTTTGAAAAAATGATTTCTGAACTTGGTGGCCCTACTGACATAATTGAAAATCCAGAAAAACATTTAAAACCAATGCCATTGATTTGCCCTATTGAATCAAAATCTTCTGGATACATCTCAGGGGTTGATGCCAGAGAAATAGGAGTTAGCATGATCTACTTAAAGGCTGGTAGAACAAAGTCAAGTGACCCTATTGATCATGGAGTTGGTCTCAGTGAAATAGTAGGCAAGGGGCAATGGGTTAGCAAAGGTGAACCTCTTGCACTAGCTCATTGTCGGAATCAAGACCAACTAGATTTTCTTCAATCTAAGATTCCTTCTTTCATTCAGATGGACGAGATTAAACCTAAATTAACGAGTGTAGTCAAAGAAGTGTTCAGTTCAAATAAGGACTTAAACTAATGAAAAGAGCAATCATTCTAGTTTTAGATTCTCTTGGTCTAGGCTCTAGCGATGATTCGCACCTTTATGGTGATGAAGGTTCAGATACTTTTGGACATATTATTGAAGAATGTGATTTAGGTAACGCCAATAGCTCAGAACGAAGTGGCCCACTAAGAATTCCAAATCTAATCAGATGGGGGCTTGGTGAAGCCGCCATTGCAAGTCGAGGCAAACCTCTTCCCATCGATAGAGTAGATCCTGAAGGAGCTTTTGGCTTCGCCAAAGAGATAAGTGCTGGAAAAGATACTCCCAGTGGTCATTGGGAAATTTGTGGTCTTCCAGTTCCATTTGAATGGGGGACCTTCCCAAAAGTTGAAAACTGCTTCCCAAAGAGTCTGATAGATGATCTGATGATAAAAGGAAACATCCCTGGAACACTTGCAAACAAACACGCATCAGGAACTCAAGTGATAGAAGAGTATGGAGATAAGCACATCCAATCTGGCTTTCCAATTTGTTACACCTCTGCAGACTCTGTTTTTCAAATTGCTGCGCATGAAGAGCACTTTGGTCTTGAGAGACTCTATGAGCTTTGTCTAGTTGCAAAAAAATTAGTCGATCCATTAAATATAACAAGAGTTATTGCTAGGCCCTTTATAGGAAATCCTAAAGATGGCTATAGACGAACAGCCAATCGCAAGGATTTAACAACTCCTCCAAATGACTTAACTCTACTAGATCAAATCCAGGAATCAAACGGGCAGGTTGTTTCAGTTGGCAAAATCGGTGATATTTTTTCAAATCAGGGTATTTCTTATACCGTTAAAGCACCAAATAATATGGGCCTAGTGAACCAATTATTGAGCGAAATGGATAAAGTTGAGGACGGCTTAATTTTTGTAAATCTCGTTGACTTTGATACACATTATGGTCATCGAAGGGATGTTCCTGGCTATGCCTTAGCGCTTGAGGAGTTTGATAAACGAATTCCAGAAATTGAATCTAAACTTCGTCATGACGATATTGTTTTAATTACCGCTGATCATGGCTGTGACCCAACTTGGCCGGGTAGTGATCACACTCGTGAACACGTTCCTGTGGTCTTTTATGGCAAGTCCGTAAAGGCACAAAATCTAGGCAAAAGAGACACTTTTGCTGACATGGGTCAAACTATTGCTGAGCATCTTCAAATTTCACCCCTACCTAATGGCAAAGCTTGTAAACTTCAATAGATGCAAGATCAAATCCATAGACTACCAAAAGTAGAGCTTCACAGCCACCTTGAAGGGACAATAAGGCCAGCACTTGCCAAAGAAATTGCGACTCGAAACAATATCACCTTAGACCCTAATCTTTTTCAAGTCAATGGAAGTTATGCTTGGAGCGATTTCCCTAGCTTTTTAAAAGCCTATGACAGCGTTAGCTCTTGCCTAAAATCAGGTAAGGATTATCAAGATATTACTTATGAGTACCTTAAAGACTGTGCTAAGGAAAATGTAGTTTATGCGGAGACCTTTATTTCTCCTGATCATGCTGCAGAATGTGGCATAAGTTATGATGATATGATTTCAGGGATTGCTAGTGGCATTGATGATGCCGAACGTGATTTCGGAATTATTGGCCGCATTATTGTTACCTGTGTGAGGCATTTGGGGCCAACACAAGGACTGAATGTTGTTCATACGATGGTTGACAATCCTCATCCCTATGTTGTTGGCTTTGGAATGGGAGGAGATGAAAATGCATATACATTAGAGGAATTTGCAGACGTCTACAAAATTGCTAAAAAAGCAGGTTATAAGTGCACCGTTCATGCTGGAGAAATCTGCGGACCTGAGAGTGTTTGGGATGCAATCAAATACCTACCCATAAGTCGGATTGGTCATGGCGTAAATTGCATAAAAGATGAAAAACTAATGGGTGAACTCCAACAACGCAACATTCATCTGGAGATTTGTCCTGGGAGCAATTTATCGCTTTCCATATTCCCTGATTGGAATAGCCACCCTCTTCCATCAATCATGAGGAAATCTATAAGCATTAGCCTCAATTCTGATGACCCTCCTTTTTTTAACACGACTGTTGGCCAGGAGTATCACGACAGCGCAAAACACTTTAATCTGGGTATTGAAGATTTAAAGCAGATTTCTGAAATGGCTATGAAAGCTTCGTTCATTGACTCTAAAATTAAATCAAGGCTGATAGACAAAATTCAGAAATTTCAAAGCTAAAAACCCTTTAAAATTTATCTATTAACTTTCGGAAATCTTTTATGTCAATCGCAAAAACTTACATTACAGCTGACGAGCTTGTTCATGACTCCTTTAAACTTGGTGTTCAAATTCATAATAGTGGTTTTAAGCCGGACTTTATTGTTGGTGTTTGGAGAGGTGGGACACCAGTTGGAATTGCAATTCAAGAAATACTTGCATATCTTGGTAACGACTCTGATCATATTGCTATTCGCACCTCTTCATATTATGGACTTGATCAACAATCTAAAGAAGTCAGAGTTCATGGAATTGACTACCTCGTTAGTCATATGAACGCAGAAGACAAATTACTTATTGTGGATGATGTTTTTGACTCTGGAAGAAGTATTAAAGCAATACTAGATACACTTAGTGAAAAGTCTAGAAAAAATATTCCTCATGAAATTCGTATGGCTATGCCATGGTACAAACCAAAAAGAAATATTATTGATATGGTGCCCGACTATTTTATTCATGAGACTGATGATTGGCTTGTGTTTCCTCATGAAATGGATGGACTTACAGAACAAGAAATTTTCGAAAATAAAGAAGGTATGAAGGATATTCTTTCAGAGGTTAAAAAGTAAATCATTATTTGAGTCTTATCTCCTTTATTTTTTAATCCCCTTTTTGATATTTAATCGTGAAAGTGGCAAGCAACGCTGTGGTCTTGACCTTTAGACTTAAACTCAGGCATTTCGTTCGCACAGACTTCTTGAGCTTTTTGACATCTTGTTCTAAATACGCAGCCTGAAGGCGGATTAATTGGTGATGGTAAATCCCCCTCTATCAGTATTAAATCTTTATTTTTCTCAACACTAGGATCTGGAATCGGAACTGCAGAAATGAGTGCTTGTGTGTAAGGATGACTTGGGCTCTTATAAATGTCATCACTATTTGCAAGTTCGACCATATTCCCCAAGTAGAGGACCATAATTTTGGTGCTAATATGCTTTACTACACTTAAGTCATGAGCAATAAAGATTAAGGCTAAATCCATCTCCTCCTGTAAATCCATCAACAAATTAACGACCTGAGCCTGTATAGAGACATCTAAGGCTGAAACTGGTTCGTCACAGATAACAAGCTTAGGTTTCAAAATCAGTGCTCTGGCAATACCAATTCTCTGGCACTGGCCTCCAGAAAACTCATGAGGATAACGATTCATTAAATTGTCATGGAGTCCAACTTTATCCATCACGTCACTTACACGTGCTTGAACATCAGATTCTGGTGTTTTTGGATAATGAGTTCTGAGAGGCTCTGCTATGATTTCTCCAATATTCATTCTTGGGTTTAGACTAGCCAAAGGGTCCTGAAAAATCATTTGGATTTGTTTTCGATAAGGTCTTGTTTCAGAATTACTCAATTCAAGCAAGTCCTGACCTAGCCAGACAACCTCTCCAGATTCTGCAGGCACCATTTTGACTATTGCTCTTGCTAGAGTTGACTTACCGCACCCAGACTCACCAACCACTCCGAGTGTCTCTCCAGCATTTAAAGAGAATGAGATATTATTAACCGCCTGAAGCTTCTTTGCTTTTGTCCAAGGCATATCGCCTTCAGAGGCGACATCAAAACTAACCTTTAAATTTTTAACTTCAAGGATCGTTTGGTTACTCATGAAATCAACTCCTTAGCAACATGACAGGCCCTTAAATGATCATTATCATTAACTTTTAATAAGGCTGCTGATTTGCTACTACAAGTATCTATGGCGAAATTACATCTTGGTGAAAAAGGACATCCTTCAGGAGCCTTCATCATGTTAGGAGGATTACCGGGAATAGTAATCAGCCTCTCTTCTGAATCGTCTAGCCTGGGGACTGCGCTCATTAATCCTTGTGTGTATGGGTGAGTTGGAGTGGAGAAGATATTCTCAGTTTTGCCGATTTCCATTATTTCACCACCATACATCACAAGCATGTCATCACTGCTTCCAGCAACAACACCAAGGTCATGAGTGATTAGAATAATTGACATTCCAAAGTCTTTTTGAAGGTCTGTTAAAAGTTTCATAATTTGGGCTTGTACAGTAACGTCCAGAGCGGTCGTTGGCTCATCAGCTATGAGTAGTTTAGGGCGACATAATAGAGACATTGCGATCATGACTCGCTGCCTCATACCTCCTGAAAATTCGTGTGGATACATTCGGATTCGGTTATTAGCATCTGGAATTCTTACGGCATCAAGCATACTAATTGATTGTTTTAATGCGTCGGATTTTGAAACGTTCTTGTGATATATTAAAACTTCAGTCATTTGCTCAGAGACTCGGACATAAGGATTAAGACTTGTCATTGGGTCCTGAAAGATCATAGAAATTTTTTCAGCTCTGATTTGATTTAATTTTTGATTAGATAGATTAAGAATTTCCTCTCCTTCAAATTTGACGCTTCCAGTTGCTCTTCCGTTATGATCGAGTAGTCCAGTCATTCCAAAGACTGTTTGGCTTTTTCCACTTCCAGACTCACCAACAATAGCTAAGATTTTTCCTTCATCAATGGAAAAGTTAACGTTATTCACAGCGCTCACAATGCCATCAGCAGTCTCAAACTCAACTTTGAGGTTTTTGACTTCTATTAAGCTCATTAAAGCCTACCTCTCCTTAGGGTCAAGCGCATCTCGAAGGCCATCCCCGATAAAGTAAAAACAAAAAAGACTGACAACAAAAAAAGCAAGTGGAAAGAGGAGTTGCCACTCTGTATCATAGCTAATGGTTCCAGCACCTTCCTTAATTAGCGCACCCCAGCTTGTTGATGGCTCTTGGACTCCAAGCCCAAGAAATGAGATAAAACTTTCAGCTAGAATTATTCCTGGAACCAGTAAGGTTGCATAAACGGCTACTATTCCCAATAAATTAGGAACAATGTGTCGAGTAATTATTTTGAAATCGCTGACGCCAGTAACTCTAGCAGCTTCTATAAACTCCTTATTCTTCAAATTTAAAGTTTGGCCACGAACGATTCTACTCATATCCAGCCATGATAGAAGTCCAATTCCAATAAATAGCATCCCAATAGACCTTCCAAAAACAACAAGAAGAAGAATAAGCACAAACATATACGGTATTGACATTAGTATGTCCACTATTCGCATCATGATTTGGTCCGTTTTTCCACCTAAGTAACCTGATGTAGCGCCATATAGAGTTCCTACAATGACCGCAACTGTGGCACCTAAAACGCCAACCATTAATGATATCTGAGTACCTTGAATTACTCTTGAGTAAAGATCTCGCCCCAGGTCGTCCGTACCAAAAAAGTGCCCACTTTCAATTGAGGGCATTCCTACTCTTGCAGCTGAACCCATAGCATTCCAATCAATTTGTTCATAACTCCAAACAGCAAAGTAGGGTCCAATAAAAGAGAATAGGACAATAGAGAGCAAAATAAATAAACTGATAGTTGCCGCTTTGTTTTGCATAAATCGGATACGTGCATCCTTCCAGAGAGAGCGGCCAGCTCCAGATTCAGAAAGGTTTTCAGCCATCGTTTTGATCTTGCCCTTATTCGCCACTATCATCTTGTTAGTACCTTATTTTTGGATCAATCCATGCATATAACAAATCGGCAATCAAGCTAAAAAGAATGGTCAAGCTGCCGACAACAATTGTAATTCCCATCATGACTGAGTAGTCTCGGTTAAATGCTGCATTTACAAAGAAGTAGCCCATGCCACCTGTTGAGAAATAAATATCAATGAGAACTGAACCCGTAATTAGTCCA
>CALKDH010000016.1 GCA_938086805.1 uncultured PS1 clade bacterium
AGAGGTAAGGCTGCAATTGGAACCACTGGAAATGGAATAGGCCCTGCTTATGAAGATAAAGTGGCCAGAAGAGGTTTGCGCGTTGGAGATTTACTGGATGAAGACCTTTTTGCTAAAAAACTAAAAGAAGTCGTCGATTATCATAATTTTAGTTTAAAAAATTACTACAATCAAACACCTGTTGATTTTGATATTGTTTTGAATGAGGCATTAAATCAAGCTAAGACTATTAGGCCAATGATCATCGATGTTGCAGATGAACTTCACAGACAAATGGACAACTCTGAAAATATTTTGTTCGAGGGTGCCCAAGGAGCGCTTTTAGATATTGATCAAGGCACCTATCCTTTTGTAACCTCATCAAATACAACCTCAGGTGGAGCAGTAACTGGCTCTGGTGTTGGTGTAAGAGATATTGACTACGTTCTTGGTATTGTTAAAGCTTATACAACGAGAGTGGGTGGAGGTCCTTTTCCAACAGAGCTAGATTATGATGTTAATACTGATGAGGGAGATCCAGTTGGAAGAGAGCTTTGCTCCAAAGGACACGAATTCGGAGCAACAACCGGGCGACAGAGAAGATGCGGATGGCTTGACTTGGTTATATTGAACCGTTCATTTAAACTCAATGCGGTGAGCGGCATTTGTTTAACAAAGCTTGATGTAATGGATGATTTGGACTTGATAAAGATTTGTATCGCCTATGAGATTGATGGCCAAAGAACTACAATACCACCATTTTCTGCAGAAGGTTATAGCGCCGCTAAACCAATTTATATTGAAATGCCTGGCTGGAAAACCTCAACTATCGGAACTCATTCATTTGATGATTTACCTAAAGAAGCTCAAGACTATATTCGAAAGATAGAAGAACTAAGTCAGATTCCTGTGGATATTCTCTCAACTGGCCCTGATAGGGATGAGACACTGATATTAAAAAATCCATTTGAATAGTTATAAAAAAGACTAAGCTTGCTTTATACTTAGCACATTATGTCAGACCCTCACTATCTTCGTGAAGCGGAAAAATATGAAAGCCCGATTCCGTCTCGAGAACATATTTTAAGTTTTATTCAAAAGAAACCCAAAAGTAAGCGGCAACTCTTCGAGCTCCTCTCTATAGAGGATGAGCAAAAAAAAGCGTTTGAAAGACGTTTAAGGGCAATGGTAAGGGATAAGCAGCTAAGCTGTAACAAAAGTGGCGTATACAGGCCTTACTCTAATAGAGGCCTGATATCCGGCACTGTAATTGCCAATCCTAAAGGTTTTGGTTTTGTCTCACTGGATAAAGGTGGTAAAGATCTTAGGCTTTCAAGTCAACAAATGAAGTTGGTCTTTCATGGTGACAAGGTCAAGGTTCGTCTTTTGAACCGAAAGCTTGATGCTGAAATTGTTCAGGTAACTCAAACAGTAAAGACTTTAGTGGGTCGTCTTCATATTAATCAAGACGAGAGTTATGTTGTTGTAGATGATAGAAGAATTAAGCACGAGATAGATATTATAGAGCTTATAGACGGATGCGCTGACAATCAAGTCGTTGTAGTCGAATTACTAAATTCTCCAACCCTTGAAAAAAATGCATCAGGAAAGGTTACCTCAATTATTGGTAACTATTTGGATGAGGGAGTCGAGGTTGACTCAGCAATCCATCGTCACGAAATCCCAGCGAATTTTGGAGATAAGGCCCTAGAAGAGTCTGCAAAACTTCCAAACAAAGTGCTTGCAAAGGATAAAAAAGGAAGGGTTGATTTAACAAAGCTTGAACTAGTAACCATAGATGGTGAGGATTCACGAGACTTCGATGATGCGGTATATGCGACTCCATCTAAAAACGGTTGGAAATTAATTGTTGCAATCGCAGATGTTTCACATTATGTCAAAGAAGGGTCACAGCTTGATGTTGAATCATTGGAGAGAGGAAATTCGGTTTACTTCCCGCACCGAGTTGTGCCAATGCTACCAGAGGCGATATCCAATGGCCTTTGCTCTCTTAACCCTGAAGTTGAAAGGCTTTGCATGGTTTGTGAAATGGAGATTAACTCATTAGGTTTGCTTCTAGAATATAAGTTTTATTCGGCAGTGATGCTCTCTCATGCCCGCTTAACCTACACTGAGGTTAATGAAATGTTAGAGAACAAGAAAAGCAACCTCAGGAAAAAATACAAAAATATTGAAAGCAATATTGATTTTTTGTATGGACTTTACCAAACACTCAGAATTTCGAGACAAAAAAGAGGGGTCATGGATTTTGATAGAATAGAGAGCCAAATCCTCTTTGACAGCCAAGGAAAAATTGAAAACATAGTTGCTCGTAAAAGAAATGATGCGCATCGCTTAATTGAAGAATGCATGCTCATGGCGAATCAATCTGCAGCAAAATACCTTCAAAATGAAAATGAAGATTTTCTCTATAGGGTTCATCCAAAACCGACACCAGAAAAGGTTGAGGTAACGAGACAATTTCTTACTGCTATTGATCTTAGATTAGATGGTGGCTTAGAGCCAGATTCAAGTAACTTTGCTAAATTACTCAGAAATGCTGCTGGAAGGGAGGATGAAAATATAATAAAAACAGTGGTCTTAAGAACTATGAAGCAAGCTACTTATACTCCAAAAAATGAGGGACATTTTGGGCTAGCGTTTGAAGACTATACTCACTTTACCTCTCCAATTCGGCGATATCCTGATCTACTTGTGCATAGAGCAATTAAGAGAGCGTTGTCAAATAAACATCGAGAACAGTCTAATAGGATGGTTGAATTAGGTGCTCACCTCTCTATGACAGAAAGAAGGGCTGATGACGCCTCTAGAGACGTCGAACAGTGGCTTAAATGTGAATATATGAGGGATAAAGTAGGTGAGAGTTTTAATGGGGTTATTTCAGGTGTTGCGGGCTTTGGACTCTTTGTTGAACTAACTGAAATTTACGTTGAAGGTTTGATAAGTGTTCGTGATCTTAAAGAGGATTATTTTATCTTTGATGATGTGCACCATCAGCTCAAAGGTCAAAGGGGAGGAAGAATTTATCGACTAGGAGACTTAATCAAAGTAAACGTGGCTTCAGTCAACTTAGACGATAGAAAAATCGAGTTTATTCCAGTTTAAAAATAAATTATTCGGTAATTGCTCCACGTGAAGCTGATTGAGCCAGTTTTGCATACTTAGCTAACACACCTTTAGTATACCTTGGCTTTGGCTGCCTCCAGTTAGCAAACCTTTCGTTAATGATTGAATCATCAACTATAAGTTCTAAACGGTTACTCTCAGCATCAATAAGGATTTCATCACCGTCTTCAATAATCGCTAGAGCTCCACCTGTGAATGCTTCAGGAGTTATGTGCCCCACGACAAAGCCATGAGTTCCTCCAGAGAATCTTCCATCGGTAATAAGTGCGACTTTGCCACCTAGACCTTTACCCATAACTGCTGAAGTAGGAGCTAACATTTCTCTCATTCCAGGGCCACCTTTAGGTCCCTCATAGCGAATCACGATAACATCACCCTCAACGATTTGATCTTTTAAGATAGCCTGAAGTGCGTCTTCCTCACAGGCAAAAGTTTTAGCCTTTCCTCTGAAAGTTAAACCTTCCTTTCCAGTAATTTTTGCAACAGCGCCTTCAGTTGCAAGATTACCTCTCAAAATTCTTAAGTGTGAATCCTTTTTGATTGGATTATCTAGCGGCATAATGATTTCTTGATTAGGCTCATATGGTTTAACATCTTTCAAGTTTTCAGCAAGTGTTTTGCCAGTAACCGTCATGCAATTGCCATGAAGCATGCCAGCATCTAAGAGCATTTTCATTAAAGGAAGTGTGCCACCTATCTGCACAAGTTCACTCATCATATATTTACCTGAGGGCTTAAGATCTGCTAATACTGGAACATTGGCACCAATCCTTGTAAAGTCATCAATAGACAGGTCAACATTAATAGCATCTGCCATAGCAATCAAATGAAGAACTGCGTTAGTAGAGCCACCCAAAGTGATAATCAAAGTGATAGCATTTTCAAAAGCTTCTTTGGTCATGATGTCACTGGGCTTAATATCTTTTTCTAAAAGATTTAAAACAGCCTCTCCAGCTCGCGAGCAATCATTATTTTTATCATCAGAGATTGCATCTTGTGCGGATGAATTTGGAAGACTCATTCCTAATGCTTCTATAGCTGAAGCCATAGTATTTGCGGTATACATGCCTCCACAAGAACCTGGACCTGGGATTGCTTTAGATTCAATTTGTTCCAACTCTATATCATTAATATCATTGTTAGCCCTTTTTCCAACTGCCTCAAATACGCTTACAATATCAGTATGATTAGCTCCCGGCTGAATAGTACCGCCATAAACAAAAACCGACGGGCGATTAAGCCTTGCAAGCCCCATCACGCAGCCAGGCATGTTTTTATCGCAGCCACCAATAGCTACAACACCATCAAACCCCTGACAAGAGGTCACCGTTTCAATTGAATCAGCTATAACCTCTCTTGAAACCAAGGAGTATTTCATCCCTTCAGAGCCCATTGAAATACCATCAGAGATGGTAATCGTGTTAAAAATAACGCCTTTACCTCCAGCACTATTGACCCCTTTTTCAGCTTCACTTGCCAAATCATTAATGTGCATATTACACGGAGTAACCATAGACCAAGTTGATGCAATACCAACCTGAGGCTTGTTAAAATCCTCCTTTTTGAAGCCTACTGGATATAGCATTGCTCTGGATGCAGCACGCTCATAACCATCAATTACTACAGATGAATATTTTCTAGTGTTTGACATTACATTTAAATTAGCAAAAAAATATAAATTTTAGACTAAAATAACCGGCTTCTAATGTC
The DNA here is from genome assembly GCA_938086805.1 of uncultured PS1 clade bacterium. Classification (GTDB taxonomy): domain Bacteria; phylum Pseudomonadota; class Gammaproteobacteria; order PS1; family Pseudothioglobaceae; genus Pseudothioglobus. Next base: position 4,837 of record CALKDH010000016.1, read on the forward strand.
AATTAAGGCTATAAGTTGAGCAAAGCCAATCAAATTATCGAATTAATGAAGCCGTTTGTAGATGAGGGAAGGCTTCTCCCAAGAAGCTTTGAAACTATTAATAACAGCATTGATGATTTTATTGTTATTGAAAATGAAAATGAGGTTATTGCATGTGCTGGTTTGAAGGTCTATCAGCATGAAAAGGTAGGTGAAATTTATGCCTTGGTTGTTAATAAGGCTTTTCATAATACTGATACCTCTTCAAAATTAATGCACTTACTCATAGATAAAGCTTCTGGTATGGGTCTCAGCTCAATTTTTGCGCTATCAAAGTATGGAGGTAGATTCTTTTTTAGGTTTGATTTTAATGAGGCCAAATTAAGTTCTCTTCCCGAGTCAAGACAAAAGAGTTATGATTACGAAAGAAGCTCAATGATTTATTTAAGAAAGCTTTGAGCTATTAATAAGAATAGATCTTTTAAGTATGACTAACTAATGGAACTTAAAGATAGAATACGTGGATACCTTCCAGTTGTAATTGATGTTGAAACTTCTGGATTTAATGACAAGACGGATGCCTTATTAGAGATTTGTGCAATCATACTCAGTATGGATGAGAAGGGTTCTTTTTTTCCAAAAACAACACTTCATTATCACGTCAAACCTTTTAAAGGAGCAAACATTGAGCCATCAGCAATCAAGTTTAATGGTATCGATATTGAAAATCCATTTAGACTTGCCATCAGTGAAGAGAGAGCGCTAAAAGAGATATTTGAACAAATTAATAACGCTCTCAAGGCAGAGGATTGCTCGCGTTCTATTTTGGTCGGCCATAATGCCTTTTTTGATCTTGGGTTTGTTAAGGCAGCAACAGAAAGGGCAGGACTAAAAAGTCCATTTCATCAGTTCTCAACGATTGATACTGTCAGCCTATCTGCAATGTATTGTGGTGAAACAGTTCTTGCTAAAGCAGTTTCAAAGGTTGGAATCGAGTGGGATAACACTGAGGCTCATTCAGCGCTCTACGACACCCAAAAGACCTCAGAGCTGTTTTGTAAAATCTTCAATTCTAAAAAATTAGAATATTAAGGGCGCTAATTTTCAATTTTTCTTAGATATTTATAATCTAGTGCCCACTTAATAAAGTCTGCTGTATTGATTTTATTGCTTCTGAACCTTTCCCTTAAAAGATGGTTTTCAACTCTTTGAAAGAAGATGAGACTTAATGGCTTATTCTGAAGAGTTTTTATTTCATTAAGTTTTATCTTATAAAGTGAAGGCTCAATAAGTTCTGAGAGTTTGGGGCTTATCCCCAAAAGAATCAAAAGACACTCATTAAAGCTAATTTGGTCTGTTTTAGTTAATATGTTGTGCCAGTCTTTTCGAGTTTTTAGCTGACTTTCGCTAGGTTGAGGGCTTTTAAAATCTAAAATAGAATCTGCTAATAGGCTATTAAGAGACGTAATTTCAAACTTAATGTCTGGTTTAATTTGTTCTCCTTTGAGAAGGGACTCTCTGAGTCTTTCTAACTCGACTCTAATATTTTCCGCAGTTCTTTGATGGAAAAGGTTGTAGCTTAATTCAGACATATTCTTAATATATATAAGTTAATTAAATTTACTTTCTTGCTCCAGAGTCCACTGCCTAATTTGCTCTGTAACCTCAGAAGGTTTTAAATTGGAATGCGGGATTGCCTTACCAATAACTAAGGTGATTTCCCCTGGTCTTTTGATAAAACTTCCTTTAGCCCAAAGTTTACCCGCATTATGATAAACAGGCACAATACTATACCCAGTTTTTTTTGCTATAGCGCTCCCACCATTTTGATAAACACCAAGACGCTTGTATGGCTGTCTTGTGCCCTCTGGATAAATAACAATTGAAATACCTTTCTTTAATCGATCAGAGCCTTGTCTGATAACCTTTTTGATTGCATTCAACTTATCACCACGATTGATAATGATTGGATTGAGAAGAGCTAAACTCCAGCCAAAGACTGGTAGCCACAATAACTCACGCTTTAAGACCCATGTGTGGGCTGGAAAAATGGTTTGAAAGGCAAGTGTTTCCCATGTTGATTGATGATTTGAGATAATGATGCACGGCTCTTGTAACACGTTTTCACTACCAACAACTTTAGTAGTGATATTGAGAGTGACTTTAAGCCACCAGATGCAAAAGATAGCCCACTGTGATAGAAATTTTTGTCGAGTAGGGTAACTTGTAAAGATTAGAAATAAGCCGACAAAAGAAATCAAAATTAAACTAATAATTGAACCAACAAAGTAAAATAATGATCTTAAAAGTAACATGGCTTATAGAAGACTAAGCGTTATAATTTAGTTAAAATTTTACTAACTTTAGTGCCAACTGGTATGTCTATTTTATGAATGCAGAAAAACAATCCTTTATTTTTCAAATATTAAGCTTTCGATGAATATTCTAATTGGTATTTTTTCTCTTCTAATTGGCTCAGCAATAAGTTTTTATATTCTCAATAAGAAGCTTTTTAAGGCCTCTCAGAGGAATATTCAGCTTGAGACTAAACTGGATGAAAAAGAAAAGAATTATGCTGAGAAGCTTCAACTTGTAGAACAACTTAAAAAGCAGGTTAATAATGACTTTAAAGAGATTGCTTCGGACATTTTAAAAAATGATCGCGACAAACTAAAGATAGATAACTCTGATTTATTGACACCTCTTCAAACTCAGCTTAAGAGCTTTAGAGAGAGAATTGAAACAATCACTAGGGAGCAGGTTGAGGAGAGGACAACCCTCAAAGAGCAAATTAAATCGCTTCACGAAGCAAATATAGAAACACAGCAATCGGCAAAAAATTTAACTGAGGCTCTTACCTATGACAATAAAATCCAAGGGGATTGGGGGGAGGAAATCTTAAGCTCACTTCTATCAAGCTACGGCTTTCAGGAAGGCGTGGAGTTTGACCTTCAAAAGCAATATAAAAATGAGATGGGTGAAAAATTCAAACCTGACGTTATCCTTCATCTACCTGAGGGCAAGGATGTTGTGATTGACTCAAAAGTTTCATTAAAAGATTATGTCGATTATGTGGCAGATCAAACTAATGAATTAGCTTTGAAAAGGCACATAACCTCAATTGAAAATCAGATAAAAAATATTAGTATAAAGGAGTATGAAAACCTTGAGGGAGTGAGAAGTCTAGACTTCATTTTTGTTTTTATTCCGATTGAAGGGGCGCTTCTTCTTGCGCTTCAGCATAAGCATAGTTTGTTTGATGATGCTTTGAAAAAAAATATTATGCTTGTCTCTCCATCAATGCTGAGTATGAGTTTAAAAACTGTTAACTTTATGTGGCAAACCGACAAACAAAATAAAAATGCGGATGAGATTGCCAGGCAAGCCTCTGGAATGTATGACAAATTGGCTTTATTTGTAGAGGACCTTGATAAGATTGAGACACAACTTGAAAAGACCAAAGAGGGCTTTACTAGCGCCAGAAACAAACTATCTACTGGAAAAGGGAATTTGATAAGCAGAGCTGAGAGGCTCAAAGCGCTTGGGGTTAAATCAAACAAGGAAATTAGTGAATGATAATTGAAAAAAAACACTCAATTCAGGATGACGATTTTAAAGGCAAGGTTGTTTTAGTCACAGGAGCAAACAGAGGTTTTGGATTAGCGGTAACTATGGACCTAGCTAGAGCTGGCGCTACAGTCATTATGCTTGGAAGAGATCTGGGTTCGCTCGAGTATGCTTACGATGCTGTTGTTGATGCTGGACTTACTGAGCCGATTCTATACCCGCTTGATCTAGAGGGTGCAACTCCTGAAAACTATCAGGAGCTTCAAGAAAACCTTATAAGTCAGTTTGGGAAGCTCGATGGACTCGTTCATAATGCATCAATTCTTGGCACTCAAATGCCTATAGAGCAATACGATATTAAATTGTGGTATTCAACACTTCAGATTAATCTCAGTGCTCCTTTCATGTTAACTCAGTTTCTTATTCCGGCTCTTTTAAAGTCCGAAGATGCAAGAGTAATTTTCATGTCCTCTTCAGTTGGAAGAGAAGCCAGGGCTTACTGGGGTGCATATAGTGTTAGTAAGTTTGGGATCGAGAGCTTGGCAAAAACCCTTTCAGAGGAGCTTGAAAAGACAAATATTAGTGTCAACACAGTTAATCCAGGAAAATTGAGAACAGAAATGAGAAGGGCGGCTTATCCTGCTGAGGATTCATCTAAAGTTCCACTACCCGAAGAGAAGAGCCAAGCAATTGTCTTTTTGTTGTCTAGCTCAAGCCCTAAGATAAATGGAGAGCAGCTAACTATTTCAGATTGACCTACCGCTGAAGATCTGCGGTAAGGTGTGGATGAATTTTCTTTAAAATTTGTTTGTAAACATCCGAATTTCCGGCGACAACATTTCCAGTTTCCATATATTTATCTCTTCCAGAAAAATCACCTATAAATCCTCCAGCCTCTTTAACCATTAGGGCACCAGCAGCCATATCCCATGAATTGAGCCCAATTTCCCAGAAGCCATCAAGTCTTCCTGCTGCTAGATAGGCGAGGTCTAAAGCTGCAGCACCAGCCCTCCTAATTCCCGAAACATGAGGGTGTATTGCTCTAAAGGTTTCAATATAGCAGTCTAAGTGCTGAGGGTGTTTGAATGGGAAGCCTGTTCCAATAAGGGTATCTTTTAGCCCATTGGTTGAAGTGACTCGGATCCTTTCATTATTTAGATAGGCACCTTCACCCCTAGATGCGGTATAGAGCTCTTCCTTGAAGGGATCATATATTACTGCATGAGTAGTAATTCCTTTCTCAACAAGTGCAATTGATACTGCATACTGAGGATAGCCATGAAGATAGTTGGTTGTTCCATCTAGCGGGTCAATAATCCATTGATAGTCGTTATCACCAATCATTTTTCCACTCTCTTCACCAAGGATAGAGTGCTCGGGGAAGGCCTTCTTAATTTCTTTGATGATTGCAGTTTCAGCAGTCTTGTCAACCTCAGATACGAAGTCATTTTCAGATTTATTTTCTATAGTTAATAAATCGACTTGATTGTGATACCTTAAAATAATATCACCAGCTGCTCTGGCAGCTCTAACTGCAATATTAACGGTAGGGTGCATCGTAAATGAGCCAAACAAATAAAGAAATGAATTATACCTTGACGAATTTTAATAAAGTAAGGATTGTCATGGTGAATACCACTGAACCAGGGAATATTGGAGCAGCGGCTAGGGCAATGAAAAATATGATGCTAAGTCAACTCTATCTAGTCTCACCATCAAACTATCCCTCAGCAGTTGCTACCGCAAGAGCTAGTGGAGCAGATGACGTTTTATCAAAAGCTTTAATCTGCACAACTTTAGAGGAGGCTTTAGAAGGAGTTAGCTTAGTAATAGGTGCAAGTGCTAGACAGCGAAATATTAAGTGGAGACAATTAGATGTTATTGAAACTTGTAATGAAATTCAAACTTCATTTTTATCAAACGAAAGGGACGTGGCTGTAGTTTTTGGGACTGAAAACTCTGGGCTAACAAATGAGGAGTTGGACTTGTGTTCTATCCTAATGACCATTCCGGGAAATCCTAAATATTTCTCATTAAATGTTGCTTCTGCGGTTCAGGTATTCGCATATCAGAACTTTGTTACTAACGTTGAAGGAAAATTTGATAATGCTCCAAAGGATACTGCTACTTTTGATGATTTGAATAGTTTTTATAAGCATCTTGAGCAAGTTCTTGAGCACATAAGCTACTTTGACTCGAAAAAACCTAAAAGTTTACTTATGAGACGTCTTAGAAGACTATTTGGCAGAAGTATTCCTGAAAAAGAAGAGGTAGCTATATTGAGAGGAATACTCAATAAAATCAATCCATATAAGCCATAAATAAAAAAAGCCCGAAAAACGGGCTTTTTAGGATCTTTAATAGCTTTTAACCTAGCATTAGTTTATTCATTCTTTTTACGAACTCAGCGGGCTCTTTTATTTGACCGCCTTCACTAAGGACTGCCTGATCAAACAAAACTTTTACAATGTCATCGTCTACCTTAGTTTTGAGTTTCATAACTAATGGATGGCTCGGGTTTATTTCAAGAATTGGTTTAGTTTCTGGAACGTCCTGTCCAAGTGACTTCATGATTCTCTCCATATTGCCCCCTAACTCATTCTCATCTGCTACTAGACAAGAAGGAGACTCACTCAGGCGACTTGAAACCTTAACTTCTTTAACCTGGTTTTCAAGGATTTCCTGTGCCTTAGAGATAACTTTTTCATAGTCTTTGACTGTCTTCTCTTTCTTTTTCTTGTCTTCTTTTGAGTCGAGATCATCCAGATCTCCCTTGGCAATAGACTTTAAAGACAATTCTTCAAATTCTCCAAAGTTAGCGACTAGCCATTCATCAACTCTGTCTGATAGAAGTAAAACTTCGATATCCTTTTGCTTAAAAATTTCAAGATGCGGGGATCCTTTTGCTGCATCATAGCTATCAGCAGTAACATAATAAATATTTTTCTGATCCTTATTCATCCTTCCAATGTAGTCTTTGAGTGAAACCGTTTGGTCAGCAGAATCAGTTGCAGTAGAAGTAAATCTGAGAAGATTAGAAATTTTTTCTTTATTTGCAAAATCCTCAACGACTCCTTCTTTGATAACCATTCCAAACTCATTCCAGAAAGCTGCGTAATCTTCAGGCTTATTTTTGGACATTTTTTCAAGTTCTGAAAGAATTCTTTTAACTGAAGCCTTTTTAATAGTGTCGACAACTTTACTACCCTGAAGGATTTCCCTAGAGACATTTAACGAAAGATCTGCAGTATCAATGACACCCTTAATAAATCGTAGATATTGAGGAAGAAGTTCTTCATTGCCTTCCATAATAAAAACTCTCTTAGCATAGAGTTTAACGCCACCTTTTCTTTTGGGTTCCCACATGTCAAAAGGAGCTTTTTTTGGAATAAACAATAGAGAGGTGTAATCTAGTTTGCCTTCAACTCTGTTGTGGATTTGCGTTAACGGACCATCAAAATCATATGATAGCGATTTATAGAATTCATCGTAGTCACTTTGAGAGAGTTCTTTTTTGTCTTGCATCCAGAAAGCTGTAGCCTTGTTAATTGTTTCATAAACAATCTCAGTTTCACCTTCCTCTGAGGGTTTGACCATCATAATTGGAACTGTGATGTGATCAGAATACTTTGATACGATTCCTCGAAGACGAAAACCATCGATAAACTCACTTTCTGCTTTCTTGACATCAAGTATCACTGTTGTTCCATAATCTTCCATTTCAACAGTCTCAATGGAATACTCACCCTTGCCTTTTGAAGTCCATTTTGTACCATTTGCTTTATCATCTCCGGCTTTTCTACTAAGAAGAGTAACAGTATTAGAGACAATGAACGCAGAATAGAAGCCAACTCCAAACTGTCCAATTAGATTGGAGTCTTGAGTTTGATTTTTATCTAAACTCTCTAAGTATTTTCTTGTACCAGAATTTGCAATGGTACCAATATTCTCCATAACCTCATCCTGAGTCATACCGATACCATTGTCTCTGATGGTTACTGTGCCTGCATCTTTATCAACATCAATATGTATGCTTGGCTCTTGTTTTCCCTCAAGTAACTTGTCATTAGATAACGACTCAAACTTAAGCTTGTCGATTGCATCTGAAGCATTCGAAACAAGCTCTCTGAGAAAAATCTCTTTGTTGGAATAAAGAGAATGAATCATCAAATTAAGAAGTTGAGAAACTTCAGTTTGAAATTCATGTGTTTGTTTCTTACTCATTCAAAATCCCCTATCGTTTAACGTAAAATGTAAAGATATGGTCAATAACGAAAAAAACAAGTACGAAAACGTAATTTTAACCAAACAAATTGAAGACTTTGTTGAGCACTTGAGTATTGAAAAAAACTATGCAATAAATACAATTTCGTCATATAAAAGAGACCTCCTTAAATTTTCAAGCTTCTTAGAAGTCAGAGAATTTTCTGATTTTAATTTGATTGACTCTGACGTTCTCAACCTGTTTGTAATGGAGCTGAGACATAGAAACACTTCAGGAAAATCAATAAAAAGATACTTATCATCTATCAGAGTTTTTTTTACCTTTTTAATTGACAACAATCAGATTGAGGTAAATCCTGCTCTAGCAATAAAAACTCCAAAAGTTGAGCGAGATCTTCCAAAAACCATTGATTTTGATGATTTAAAAAAAATGATGACAATTAATTCATCAAAATATAAAGAGCTAAGATCAGTATTGATGATAGAGCTGTTATATTCATGCGCGTTAAGAGTATCAGAACTTGTTGGGATAAATCTTGAAGATATTGATATGGACGAGGGATTTGTAAAGGTTATTGGTAAGGGAAGTAAGTCTCGATTTTCTCCAGTAGGGCAAACAACAATCGATGTTCTAAAACGTTACATTAAGCTCAGACCAAAGTGTGACTCAAATGCCTTATTTGTTAATAAAAAAAATACCAGAATATCTTCAAGAACAGTTCAAAATATTGTTAAGAAAAGAGCTTTAGAAGTTGGGGTTTCAATTAATGTCCATCCTCATATGCTAAGACACGCGGCAGCTACACATTTCTTGCAATCAAGTCATGATTTGAGGACAGTTCAAGAGTATTTGGGCCATAAAAGCATTAAAAGCACACAGGTCTATACCCATCTAGATTTTCTAGAGCTTTCAAAAGTTTATGATGAGTTTCACCCGAGAGCAAAAAAATGATAATTAATACTAGAATTCGACTAGCCCTGCATCATTTAAAAAAAGGAGTTATAGCTCACCCAACAGATACAATCTACGGTCTTGGATGTCTTGCTAATAATTCAGCTGGCATTCAAAAAATTATTGAGCTTAAAAAAAGGAATCTAAACAAAGGATTTATTCTGCTTGCCTCTGATATAAGCTATCTATTTCCTTATATAGATTCCAATATGAGCATGGATCTCTTTAAAGAAATATCATTGCCTTCTAATAAACCAACAACTTTTTTAGTGCCTAAGTCAGATGAATTGCCACCTTTATTGGCTGGTGGTAATGAGCTTTTAGCAGTTAGAATTACTTCAAATTCGCTGATCAAGTTTTTTTGTGAAAAAACTGACTCGGCTCTAATTTCAACGAGTGCAAATTTACAAGGGAAAAAAGTGGCTACAACTAAACGTGAACTTAAAAGCTACTTTGGAAACCAGCTAGACTATGCATTACCTCCGAGTGGGTATAATTCTCAACCTTCTCGGATAATTAATTTGATGACTGGCGAGCGTATTAGGTAATTACTTAATGATAGAACAAGTAGAAAAGTATTTATTAAATCTTCAAACTAATATTTGTGAAGAGTTTGGAGATTTAGACTCAAAGTCAGACTTTGATAAAGACGTATGGGAGAGAGATGATGGTCGGGGGAGTGGAATCACTCGAGTCATTTCTAATGGAAGTCTTTTTGAGAAAGGCGGTGTCAATTTCTCAATTATCAGTGGCGATAAGATGCCCAAATCAGCTACAGAGCTTCGACCTGAATTAGAAGGAAGAAAATATACAGCACTTGGGATTTCATTAGTATTCCATCCTGAAAATCCATTTGTTCCAACAACTCATGCAAATGTTCGCTTCTTCATAGCTGAAAATAAGGGTGAGGAGCCTTTATGGTGGTTTGGTGGAGGGTTTGACCTGACTCCTTATTATGGATTTGAAGAGGATGCAATTCATTGGCATGAAGTTGCCAGTAAGGCATGTAAGCCCTTTGGAGATAAAGTTTACGAAAGGTATAAGAAGTGGTGTGATGATTATTTTTATCTAAGTCATAGGAATGAGCAGCGCGGTATTGGTGGATTGTTTTTTGATGATCTCAATGAAGGAGGATTTGATTCTTGCTTTGAGTTTATGAAAAGTATTGGAAATCATTTTATTGAAGCCTATAAGCCAATCGTCCTAAGAAGGCAAGGAATGCCCTACACTGATAAGCAAAAAGAGTTCCAACTTTATAGAAGAGGCCGATATGTTGAATTTAATTTAGTTCAAGATAGAGGTACATTGTTTGGCCTTCAAAGTGGAGGGAGGACTGAATCAATTCTTATGTCACTTCCACCGAATGTAAACTGGGTATATCAATTCAATATTGAGTCAAAAAGTGAAGAGGAAAAACTAATGAATTACTTTTTAAAACCAAGAGATTGGATTTCATAAATATCAACTTAAGTTGAATTATTTTCTAGTGAAAAGCCCAGAAAACTAGGATATAATCCACTGTTGAAATATCTTTTGTTGTTCTCAATCTAGATTAGAGTCAACATTTCGTTTGCAACGGCGCAGACTTCTGACAATGCCTGTCAAAATTAAATTTACTATTATTTTTAGGGAGTATAGCTATGTCTGCAAAAGATGTAATGAAAACGATCGAAGAACAAAGCGTAAAGTTTATAGATTTCCGCTTTACAGATACTAAAGGAAAAGAGCAGCACGTCAGTGTTCCAGCTCATACTGTTGATTCTGAAAAACTTGAAGAAGGTCAAATGTTTGACGGTTCTTCAATTGCTGGTTGGAAGGATATTAACGAGTCTGACATGATTTTAATGCCTGACTGTGATACGGCAATTATTGATCCATTTACAGAAGAAGTAACTCTAAATATTCGTTGCAATATTATCGAGCCTTCAGATATGAAGGGGTATGTAAAAGACCCTCGTTCAATTGCACATAGAGCTGAAGCATACTTAAAGGATTCAGGAATTGGTGATACTGCTTATTTTGGTAACGAACCTGAATTTTTTGTATTTGACAGCGTGAAGTGGGATACAGGACATGGAATGGGCAAGGCTTTCTTTGAGATTAACTCTGAAGAGGCTGCGTGGAGTTCTGGTGAGGATATGGAAGGTGGTAACAAAGGTCACCGCCCAAGAGTTAAAGGTGGTTATTTCCCAGTTCCTCCTGTGGATTCTTTACATGATCTTCGTTCTCAAATGTGTTTAGCAATTGAAGAGATGGGTGTTACTACTGAAGTTCACCATCACGAGGTTGGTACAGCTGGACAATGTGAAATTGGTGCATTATTTAATACCCTAGTTAAGAAAGCTGATGAAACTCAGATTTTAAAATACTGTGTTCATAATGTAGCTCATCTATATGGTAAGACAGCAACATTCATGCCAAAACCAATTGCCGTTGATAATGGAAACGGCATGCATGTTCATATGTCAATTGCAAAAGATGGTAAAAATTTATTCGATGGTGACGGCTATGGAAACTTAAGTGAAACAGCACTCTACTATATTGGCGGTGTTATTAAACACGCGAAGGCATTAAATGCATTTACAAATCCATCCACTAATTCATACAAGCGATTAGTGCCAGGTTTTGAAGCTCCAGAAATGCTTGCTTATTCAGCTAAGAACCGTTCAGCTGCTATAAGAATTCCATTTGTATCGAACCCTAAAGGACGCAGAATAGAAGTTCGCTTCCCAGATTCAACAGCGAATCCATATCTTGCCTTTGCGGCACTTTTAATGGCGGGTCTTGATGGAATTAAAAACAAGATACATCCTGGCGAGCCAGCTGATCAGGATCTATACGAAGACAGTGATGGATCTATTCCTAAAGTCAGTGGTATGCTTCATATCGCTCTTGAAGAATTAGATAAGGATCGTGATTTTCTTAAGCAGGGCGGCGTTTTTACTGATGAAGTAATTGATTCATTCATTGAACTAAAGATGCAAGAAGTGACTGCTATGAGAGCTTCACCTCAGCCACTTGAGTTTGACTTATATTACAGTTGTTAATATTGTTATATTCAAAATAATAAAAAGCCGCACAGAGTGCGGCTTTTTATAATCTATTAATAACTATTTGTATACGTTAAAATACATGTTAATTTATTTTAAAATTCATAACAAAGATGATTGAACTAAGAAATGACTGGCAAATAAATGAAATTAAAGCTCTATTTGAGCTCCCCTTTAATGATCTTCTATTTAAGGCACATTCTATCCATAGAGAAGCATTCGATCCAAATAAAGTCCAAGTTAGTTCATTATTAAATATTAAAACTGGCGCTTGCCCTGAGGATTGCTCATACTGCTCTCAAAGTTCAAAATATGACACTGGGCTTGAGCGTGAAAAGCTGATGGAGGTTGAGGAAGTTCTCAAGCAAGCTCAAAATGCAAAAAACAAAGGAGCAACTCGATTCTGTATGGGCGCTGCATGGCGAAATCCGACTGATAAAAGCTTAGACAAGGTGATTCCAATGATTCAAGGCGTAAAAGCAATGGGAATGGAGACGTGTGTGACTCTGGGTATGTTATCCCCGAAGCAAGCTGCTGTTCTAAAAGATGCCGGTCTGGATTATTACAATCATAATATTGATACATCGAAAGAGCACTATTCTAATGTTGTTACAACACGTCAATTTCAAGACAGATTGGATACTTTGGAAGCCGTTAAGGATGCCAATATCAATGTTTGTAGTGGCGGTATTCTAGGGATGGGTGAAACACAGTCTGATAGAGCTTCAATGCTTCAATCTTTAGCTAACCTTGAAAAGCATCCAGACAGTGTTCCAATCAACTTACTTGTTCCAATTCCTGGAACTCCATTTGAGAATGTAAAACCCCCCAGTGAAAGTGAATTTGTTAGAACTATAGCTGTTGCGAGAGTCTTAATGCCTCATTCTGTTGTGAGGTTATCTGCTGGTCGCCTTGATATGGGAGAGGGGATGCAGGCACTTTGCTTTTTTGCTGGAGCTAATTCAATTTTTTATGGTGAGCAGCTTCTAACTACTGATAATCCAACGATTGCCAATGATAAGCTTCTCTTTAATCGTCTTGGTATTAATTCAGAAGATAATCAGCAATCAGTCGCTCAGGATATTGCACTTTAAGCAATCCAAGATTTTTACTCAATTTCTTGAGTTTTTCTTTACTTAATTGAGATATTTCATCATCTATTGCCTCTGGCGTTAGGTTTTTCTCATCAATTAAAATCCCTGCTTCTTGTTTGGACAAGTACTGAGCGTTAATGGTTTGATGATTATCGATTGCATATGGAAATGGAATAAGTATCGCAATTGTATTTGAAGCTATTAGTTCAGAAACTGTCATTGCTCCAGCTCTGCATATAACTAAATCTGCCCAAGCATAAGCATCTTCCATATTGCTAATAAATGAATCTATTTTTGCTTGAGGGTGGCCACTCCTGCTATAAAAAGACTTGACTTCATCAAAATGATTTTTTCCAGTTTGATGCCAGATGTTGACTGGTGATTTAATCATTGGAATTATTTCATTAATTTTTTTTGCTCCTAAAGAGCCTCCTAAAATAAGTACATTTTTTACTTCTGTAGGAGGTTTTTTTGGATGAGGTGAAAATAGAATAGGGTTCCCTGTTGTAATCACTTGGACTCTTTCATCAAATGAATGATCAAAAGCCTGAAAATTTAAAGTTGAAATCTTGCTTAAAAGTTTATTTGTAGATCCAGGAATAGTATTTTGTTCATGAATAAATAAGGGTACAAAAAAAATTTTTGCAACCAAGCCTCCAATGCCTGATGCATAGCCTCCCATTCCAATGACCGCGTTTGGTCTGTATTTTAAAAAGAGAGCTAGTGTCTGAATAAACCCAAAAACCAGAAACAATAAAGCTCTAAGAATGAATAATAATTTTTTTCCACGAATTCCACTTGTAAATACTCCATGAAATTTTATGTTGTAGCTTGGAACTAAATCACTCTCCATAGAGTCTCTTCCACCAAGCCATTGAACTATCGCACCTCTTTTGGTTAGCTCTTTGGCAATTGAAAGTGCAGGAAAAATATGGCCACCTGTCCCGCCAGCCATAATTAGAATTTTTTTAGACATAGTGACGCTGTTTTGAGTATTTAGTCCTATTTTCCATATCTACACGCAAAATAATGGCTAATGAAATTATGGCAAATATCATTGATGTTCCGCCATAGCTTAGCAGTGGCAATGTAAACCCTTTGGGAGGTAAAAGACCTAAATTCATGCCAATATTGACCGTGATTTGCATCGCAAACCAGGTGCAGATTCCAAAGACAACATAGGAGCTGTAATATCTTCCTTTTTGAAGCGCTACCTTTGCAATCTTGAATCCTTTTAATAATATAAATAAAAAGGAAAGCAATACAAACATCATCCCTATGACCCCTAGTTCCTCTCCTATGACAGCAAAAATCATATCTGTATGTCGTTCAGGAAGAAGAGAATATTTTTGGATTCCAGCACCTATTCCAGTTCCAAACCAATCTCCTCTGGCAATACCAATCAATGCTTGCTGTGTTTGATGAACTTTGGCGTCGGTACTACCCCAAAAATCATCAACCCAGAAAGAAGTTAGTCGGGCAATTCGATTGGGATTTAGAAA
>CALKDH010000017.1 GCA_938086805.1 uncultured PS1 clade bacterium
CCACACATCATAAAGCGATCATCTTCCAAGGTAGGATGGGGTTGATTCAAATCTAGAAATAATTTACCACATTCCATGAGTGTTGTTAGGCGACCATTATTTTTAAATGGTTCGCGGGTAACTGTTGGATAGTAGACAAGCTTCTCCCTAACCATTTCTCCCAAATATTCATCATTTGGAAGTATATTTTCAATGTAATCGGAATAAGCAAGCTCAGAAACCTCTCTAACACCATGAGCCAAGATAATTTTTTCAAACTGATCATAAATTTCTGGGTCTTTAATGATGCTCATGAAAGGTGCAAGACCAGTTCCAGTGGCTAGTAAATAAAGGTTTTTTCCCGGGAGCATGTTATCCGGAACTAGAGTTCCTGTAGAGCGTTTTCCAACTAAAACCTCGTCACCCACCTGAAGGTTTTGAAGCTTTGAGGTCAGGGCACCATCTTGGACTTTAATACTAAAGAATTCAAGCTCAGGCTCATGATTAGAACTCGTGATACTGTAGGCGCGCATTAAAGGGCGTTCTTCAGATGGGAGTCCAATCATTGTGAAATGACCATTTTTAAATCGATAGCCAGGGTCTCGAGTAGTACGAAAGCTAAATAAGTTATCATTCCAATGATGCACATGAGTTACTCGCTCAGTCATTACTGACATATATACCTACCTTTAATTATTAATTCTATTAACATATTCATTCAAAAATCGACAATATTATACCCTTAAATAACTTGCTTTAAATAGAGTGCGGATGGCCATCAACCTCTTCCAAATGCAAATTTATTCCATGCCCTCTCATGAAAATAATATAGAAACATTTTGGTCAATACCTCAATAGAGCCAATAGTTGCCGCTATCGTGAAACTTCCCGTAATTATGTATGATATTAAAATCGTATCACAGGAAGCCAAAATTCTCCAAGATATTGATTTTCCTACAGATCTAGACTTATTTTCTTTCATTTTATAACTTAGTTAATTTTATAAATTAATACTGCAACTGAAGGCCATTATTGTTTGCAGCAGCTTGATAGCACAAGCTAAAGCCATTCGAATAGTCTTCCTCATTAGCATCTTTGTACGATTCCAATAATTGATAGCTTGTAATGCCTGATCTAATCATGAACTGCAATTGATCAAGGTGAGCATTTATGCCTACAATCTCGCCACTATATTGCCATCTTTTGCTCAAAAAATAAGCCTGAGTGTAACCTCTTCCATCATCAAAGCTTCTAAAGTCTAGAGCAATCAATTCAATTAAATCAAGCTGATTTTGAATTAAATAGATATCATCTCCAGGCTCAATAATTAGACCAACACCTAGTTTTGACAACCTCTCAGAATCCTCTATCCACTCAGAAAAACTCACCAGCTCAATTGATTCATAATCTTTATTAATTAAACTTGTAGGATTTTTTATCTCAACCATATACCTTCTCCTTAAAAGGCTCCATTCCAATTCTCTTAAAGACGTCAGTGAATCTTTCTTTATTCCTACGATTATCTATATAAACGTTAACAATATTTTCAACAGCATCAACAATTGACTCACTACTTACCGATGGCCCTAACTTCTTACCTATATTGGTCTCATGAAGAGTTTCTCCCGCAAGAGTAATTTGGTAGTACTCTTCTCCATTTTTTTGCATACCCAGTAACCCTATATCAGCTATATGGTGATGAGCACAGGAGTTCTCACAACCAGAAATATTGATATTTAAATCGCCAATATCAAGAAGTTTATTCATATCATTAAAACGCTCTTGAACTCTTGTTGCGATAGGAATAGAAACCGCTTTCGCTAGGTCGCAGTAGTCTCTTCCAGGGCACGCTACAATCTGAGCAAGAGTGCCTTGATGGGGACTAGCTAAATCATATTTTTCTAAAGATTTCCACAAATCAAAAACCTGATCTCTTCTCACAAAAGGGAAAACAATTGTTTGCCTTTTGGTGGTTCTGATCTCACTTGAGCTATATTGATCTGCAAGATTAGCAAGGATTCTCATTTGCTCTGAAGTTGCATCTCCAGGTGCTGCCCCTAGTTTAGTAAGCGAGATATTTACGATACTGTATCCATTAACCTTGTGAGCTCTAACATTGTTTTTCTTCCAGATACTATAGTTAAAATCAACTTGATCTTTAAAACCTTTAAGATCAATTGGCTCAATTGGAAGAGCAAAATCTTCTTTTAAATTATGTAGTTCTTTTAGATTTAATTTTAGCTCTGGATCATCTTTAGTTTGTTGCCAGTCCTCATCTACTAGCCTGGAAAATTCCGCTGCACCCAACTCTCGAACCAAGAACTTTATCCGAAGCTTTTTCTGGTGATCACGTCGACCCTTAAGATTATAAATTCTCATAGCCGATTCTAGATAACTGAGAATATCTTCAACTGGAACAAAAGATGCAGTTTCAGGACCAACCATTGCAGCAGCTCCCAAACCTCCACCCACATAAACACTAAAACCAAGCTCACCTTTTGTATTTTTTACAAGTCTTAAACCTAAATCATGAATCCTTAATGCTGTCTCGTCGAGCCTTGCTCCATTAATTGCAATTTTAAATTTACCAGGAAGC
>CALKDH010000018.1 GCA_938086805.1 uncultured PS1 clade bacterium
CGGATTAACAGTCCGTTGCTCTACCAACTGAGCTATCAGGGAATAGCGAGAGATTATAACGAGCTATGAATTTTGAGTCAATCAATTCTTAGCTTTTATAGTCACTAAATACCTTCAAAGTGATTGACTTAATTTATTGAGTCCTCTAGAGCCTTTCCAAACTCAGAGCAAGATAGTAAAGTCGCATCATCAATTAGTCTCTCTAGGTCATAAGTAACTGTCTTATTTTGGATTGTTTTTGACATCGCATTTAGAATGAGATTAGCAGCTTCGGTCCATCCCATATGTCTAAGCATCATTTCAGCAGATAGAATTAGTGAGGAAGGATTTACCATGTCTTTACCAGCATAACCAGGAGCAGTTCCGTGTGTTGCCTCAAAAACCCCAACATTATCAGAAAGATTAGCACCAGGAGCAATTCCAATTCCACCAACTTGCGCTGCTAGAGCGTCTGAAATGTAATCTCCATTAAGGTTAAGAGTAGCAATAACTGAGTACTCAGCAGGGCGAAGAAGTATTTGTTGTAAAAAGGCGTCAGCGATAGTGTCATTAATAATTATCTCGTTTCCAGTTTTTGGATTTGTAAAGCTACACCATGGACCGCCGTCAATCTCCTTTGCACCAAACTCATCTTTCGCTAACTGGTAGCCTGTATCGCGAAAAAGTCCTTCAGTAAACTTCATAATGTTTCCCTTATGGACCAAAGTGACTGAAGGCTTATCATTATCAATTGCGTATTGAATTGCAGCTCTGACCAGTCTTGAAGTGCCCTCAGTAGAGACCGGCTTGATACCAATACCTGATGTTTCAGGAAAGCGGATCTTAGTTGCACCCATTTCATTTTGCAGGAAATCGATTACCTTACTCACTTCCTTTGAGCCTTTAGGAAACTCTATGCCTGCATAGATGTCTTCAGAGTTTTCTCTGAAAATTACCATATCCACTTTTTCTGGGTGCCTAACAGGAGAAGGGGTTCCATCAAAATATTGAACAGGCCTTTGACAGACATAAAGATCAAGAATCTGCCTGATAGCAACATTAAGAGACCTCATGCCACCACCAACAGGAGTAGTTAAAGGGCCCTTGATTGAAACTGAAAATTCTTTAATTGCCTCTACGGTCTCTTCTGGTAAATACTCACCATAAATACTATCAGCCTTCTCGCCAGCATAAATTTCCATCCAATGTATTTCTCTCTCACCACCGTAAGCTTTCTTCACTGCAGTATTAACTACATCAAGCATGACAGGTGTAATATCGATACCAATACCGTCTCCCTCTATGTAGGTTATGATCGGATTGTTAGGAACATTGAGTGCGTTATTTTCAATAGTAATTGGACTTCCAGAATCAGGAACAGTAATATTTTTATAGGCCATTTTTTAATTAATTAAGTTGATATTTCAAGACACATTATTATACCGTCTTCTTTTATAGAAAGTTCATTTGAGTTTTTGGTATAGTAATTTTTTCTGATAGAAACCTCTTTAAATCCAAGACTTAAATATAATGAAATAGCTGCGAAATTTCCCATTCTTACCTCTAAAAATAAATTTTTAATTTGTCTTTTTTTAAGCTTAGACAAAAGATGATTGATTAAGCTGGAGCCATAACTTTTTCTTTTGAAATCTTTGTGAACAGCTAAATTTAGAATATCTGCACTATCAACTGATGGCATTGCAATGATATATCCGACTATCTTTGATTTAACTATAAGTATTTGACTCAAGTTATTGGGATTAGAAATACTCTCAGAAAGCTGCTGTTTTGTCCAATGATTCTCTGAAGTCTCACTTTCTAATTCAGTGACAACGTCGATTTCGTTGAGAGTCAGTTTTTTAAAGGAAGTACTGATAAGCTTTGTTGTCAGTTTCGTTTTGGTAGTAATAGCCAATTTCATCAAACTTGGACTCTAAATCAGAAACGTCATCAACCTGAAGACCAATCAAAACCCTTCCAAAATCAGCGCCATGATTGCGATAATGGAATAGAGAAATATTCCATTTCGTTTTTACTTTTTTAAGAAAATTTAAAAGCGCACCCGGCCTCTCAGGAAACTCAAAGCGATAAATGACTTCATTTTCTGCATTGGCGTGCCCTCCAACCATATACCTGATGTGGGTTTTAGCCATCGAATTATCACTCATATCGATTACTTCAAAAGATTTACTCAGCCTGGTTAAAAGAGCTTGTTTTTCAATTTCACCCTTGGTTAGCTTAATACCAACAAAAATATGAGCATCTTTTTTTGCAGCATATCGATAATTGAACTCCGTTATTGAGGTGTTATTTAGTAATTCACAAAATCTCAGAAAGCTTCCAGGCTCCTCTGGAATTGTAACAGCTAAAATAGCCTCATTAAGTTCTCCAAGGTCAGCCCTCTCTGCAATATATCTGAGTCTATCAAAGTTCACATTAGCACCTGAGACAACCGAGACAATATTTTTGCCTTGAAGTCCATGCTCTAAAATATATTTTTTGACCCCTGCAGTAGATAAAGCACCTGCAGGCTCAGAGACGGAACGAACATCTTCGTAGATATCTTTTATAGCTGCACACATTTCATCATTGCTAACCAAAACAACATCATCGACAGAGTCCTTAGCAATTTCAAAAGGAAGAGCTCCAATTTGCTTAACTGCGACACCATCAGCAAATCTCCCAACATCATCCAAAATAACTCTCTCGTTGGCCTCTAATGCTCTAAATAGCGTTGGTGAATCTACAGGTTCAACCCCAATGACTTTGATTTGAGGAGCATAATGCTTTATGTAACTCGCCATTCCAGAGATTAAACCACCGCCTCCAACTGGAGCAAAGACATAATCAATTTCATCGAGTTGAGATAACACCTCTTTAGCAACGGTAGCCTGACCTGCGATAACATCAAAGTCATCATAAGGACTAATAAAACACAGGTCGCGCTCTGTCTCTAATTTTTGTGCAAAGTGGAAAGCATCATCATAAACATCACCATGCAAAATAACCTCAGCACCGAGCTGCTCTACAGCCTGAACTTTAATTTTTGGTGTACTTGTTGGCATGACAATGATTGCCTTAATATTAAGCTTGCTTGCTCCAAGAGCCACTCCCTGAGCATGGTTTCCAGCTGAGGACGCTATCACCCCTTTGCTTTTTTGCTCCTGGCTCATCGAACTCATTTTTTGGTAGGCGCCCCGAAGCTTAAAGGAGTGAATAACCTGATCATCTTCTCTTTTAAGATAGATTTGATTTTGAAATCTCTTGGAAAGCTGAGGGGCAATTGAGAGTGCTGAAACTTTTGCAACGTCATAAACAGCGCTGTTATCTGCTAAGTTAATTAGTGCACTCATAGAGCTCCTTTATAAAATTCATACTGACCATTGTAATCAAATATATTATGCTTTGAGAACCATAAAAATAAATGAATCAAAATGATAAAAAATCATTGCTATTTTAGGCAATTTTTGGTAAAAACTACATTTTTTTACATACTAACACTAATGACAGATCCAAACTTTGATGAAATTCCTGCTTATATCCCAAAAAAAGGAGAGGAGTTTATGTCACCCGGCCAACTTAAGCACTTTATTCATAAGCTTAATGTTTGGAGAGATCAGTTAGTTTCAGAAGCAGAATCAACGATTAATCATATCCAGGAAGACTCTACCCCGGTTGCTGATATTAATGACCGAGCAACGATTGAAGAAGAGTTCGCTCTTGAGCTCAGGACAAGAGATCGTGAAAGAAAACTTATTAATAAGATTGATAAGACTCTTCACTTGATTGACATGGGAGATTACGGCTACTGCAAAACTTGCGGCATTGAGATAGCACTTAACCGCCTCGAAGCCCGCCCAACGGCAGATCAGTGTATCGACTGTAAAACTGTAGAAGAAAGAAAAGAAATCTAATTTTTTATTTTATTGTTTGATATTAATCTTATCAGAAGTGTTGATAAGATGATTTTGGTCCGTTATATCCGACAATCTCTAATTCTTTTTGGTTATTAATTACTCCAATTCTAGTAACCCTGACCTTAAGACCCTCTGAAAGTTCTTTTATTTTTTTTCTCTTTGATTTTCCTGCAGTAAAACAAAGTTCATAGTCATCCCCACCACACAGTGGCAAAGACCAATCATTTGAATCTTTGACATAATTGGATACTGAATTATCCAGTGGCAACTTATCACTATAGATAATTGCACCTACATTTGATGATTTTAAAATATGCGATAAATCCTGTTCTAGCCCATCAGAAATATCAATACATGAGCTTGCTATATTTCTTAATGCTGAGCCAAGCTCTAATCGAGGAATAGGTTTATTAAGACTAATTAACTCACTTTCAGAAGGCTTCACTCCCTCATTAATTTTTTTGAGACATAATGCTGCAGCTCCAAGACTTCCAGTCACATAAATATCATCTCCAGCACTTGCGCCTGACCTTTTAATAGCGCTATTGATTTCAATCGAACCCATCATTGAAATCGTAATATTTAAAGGCCCTCTTGTTGTATCACCTCCAATCAAATTGACACGGAATCGCTCAGAAGACTCTTTAAGTGAGGTTGAAAATTGCTCTAACCAATCTTTATCAAGCTTCGGAAGTGTCAGTGAAAGTGTATAGCATTTAGCAACTCCACCCATAGCGGCGATGTCGCTTAAATTAACAGCTAATGATTTATAAGCAATATCAATAGGTGAGGCGTCTTTAAAGAAGTGAATACCTTCAACAAGAGTATCAGTCGACATTATTAGCTGGTGTCCAGGATCAAGATTGAAAATTGCTGCATCATCTCCTACTCCCAACTCAATACTTGCGTCATTTAACTTCCAGTTAAAGTAACCTTGAATTAGATCAAACTCATTCATCTTTATTAAAGACTGAGTCCTTTGAAGTGAGATTGAATTGACTCTGATAGTGCTAAAAGATCATAACCTCCCTCTAGAAATGAAATCACCCTTCCTTTTGAGTGACGATTTGCAATTTCAATAATATCTTGAGTCATTGTAAAATAATCTTCAGAATTTAAATTAATAGTGGCCAGTGGATCTCTCTTATGGGCATCAAAACCAGCAGAGATAATAATTACTTCAGGCTTAAAATGATCGACATGGACTAAAATCTTCTCTTTAAAAGTCTTTAAAAATGCTTCACTTGAAGTTCCAGCTTCAATTGGCGCATTAAAGATGTTTCCAACACCAGTTTCCGTTTCTAAACCTGTTCCAGGAAATAATGGATGCTGATGAATCGAGCCATAAAGCACCGTATCATCTTCATAAAAAATCTCTTGAGTACCATTACCATGGTGCACATCAAAGTCAATAATTGCAACTTTTTTTATCTTATATCGAGACTGTAAAAAACGTGCTGCAACTGCTGCATTATTTAAAAAACAAAATCCATTAACCCGTGAGGTCTCAGCATGATGTCCTGGAGGCCTAACTGCAC
The DNA here is from genome assembly GCA_938086805.1 of uncultured PS1 clade bacterium. Taxonomy (GTDB): domain Bacteria; phylum Pseudomonadota; class Gammaproteobacteria; order PS1; family Pseudothioglobaceae; genus Pseudothioglobus. Next base: position 5,435 of record CALKDH010000018.1, read on the forward strand.
AAAAAACTCTCTTAGAGCTTCCATCCATAAGGTCTTTTGAGGCACTTATTCCTGAGCCACAGGCTCTTAGAATTGCCTCCTTTGATTCAGGACAAAGAAGGGTATCTGCATAAGGCTCCTTTTCAACTCCCACGAGGCCATGACTAGGAATCATAGAAAAAATTTCCTCGAGGTATGGCTGTGGATGAACTAAATTAATTTCCTTGAATTGAGCCAATGGGGCTTCTTTTATTTCAATAGAGCGATCATCAATCATTTGGATTGATTCAAGGACAGACTCTAGTCGCTCTTTTCGCTCCGGATGACCCTCACCGTTTTCTTTTGAAAGACATGCAGAATGAGAATAAACCCTGATTTTTTCCATTCTTTACCTTAAATTATTCTAGCATTAAGATGCTAGGAAACTACATGTATGCGTTTTCTTTGTAGGAGTGATCCGTTGCGTCGAGAACAGCTGAAATTTCTGGATATAAACCTTTAAGTTGTTTTTCCACCCCATCTTTAAGAGTCATATTAACCGAACTACAACCTTGACACCCCCCTCCAAAGTTAAGAACAACCTCTTTCTTCTTAGTAATTTCAACAAGATCCACAAACCCACCATGAGAGGCAAGACTTGGATTGACTTCTGTGACAATGGTAAAAAGGACTTTTTCTTCAAGAGGCGCATCATCTTTGGGTGCTTCTCCCTTGGCATTAGGTGCTGTAATCGTTAATTTTTTGTTGGTCCCATCAATCTTCAAGGCAACATGCGAGTCACTCAGGTACTGATTATTAGATTCATCGATAAAGGCACTGAATCCTACAAATGGGAACTCTTGGTAGCTTTCGGGAAGATCACTCTTAATGCAAAAGTTAAAGGTTACTGTTGCAACTGGAGTTCCAGGTTTTTCAACATCTACCTTTAATCCAAGGTCTTTTTCATCTTGCTGCTCAAAAAGGTCTGCAACATAAATTTCTGCTTCTTCAGTAATACTAAACATTCTTTCTCCTAAAAACTAGATTATCAATCAGGCGAGTTCCACCAAACCTAATTGCAGATATTATAATAATTTCTGTGGTTTTAGTCTCGATTTGTGTAAGGTTATTTGCATCTAAGACTTCTAAATATTCTACTTCAAAGCTTTTACTTAATGTATTTAGTGCATCTTCTCTAGCATCATAGATTGACTTTCCATCTAATAATGCATCCCTTGTATCACTCAAAACTGAATAAAAGTGAGGCGCCTTCTCACGATCTAAATCACTTAAATACTGATTTCTGGTACTCATTGCCAATCCATCTTCCTCTCTTTGAGTAGGTATTGATTCAATTTTTATCTTAAAGTTGAGATTTTTAACTAATGATTTAATTATTAGTAGCTGTTGAAAATCTTTTTCACCAAAAACTGCATAGTTTGGATTAACAATTTCAAAAAAACGTCTAACTACCTGTGCAACTCCATTAAAGTGAGTAGGTCGAAATGCTCCGCAGAGTATCTGACCGATATCACCCACCTTGTAGTCAGATTCAGTTCCATGCGGGTAGATTTCATCTTTAGAGGGAAGAAATAAAGCGTCAACCTTTTTTGACTCCAAAAGTAATTTATCTGAATCAAAGGTATTAGGATAGTCATCAAAATCTTCACCTCTGGCAAACTGAGTAGGATTTACAAAGATACTAACTACAACTATTTGAGCAAGACTTTTGGCCTTATCTACTAATGAAAGATGTCCCTCATGAAGGCCACCCATTGTCGGGACTAAAGCAATATTATTATTTCGTAAAGAATCTAAAAAGAGCTTAAGGTCTTTCTCAGTTGTAAAAATTTGCATTAATAACTCTCACTTTGATTAGGAAAAGTCCCAGCCTTAACCTCCATAACAAATGCCTCTATCGCATCAGAAATTGTGTTTTGATTTTTTAAGAAATTCCTTACAAACCTCGGCTGCTTGCCAGAAGTAATCCCTAACATATCGAAACTAACTAGTACCTGACCATCACAATCAGCACCAGCACCAATCCCTATCGTGGGTATTGTTAGTTTTTCAGTGACAGTTTGTGCTAAATCACTTGGTATACACTCCAAAACCAAAGCGCTTACCCCTAAAGACTCCAGCAGAACTGCATTTTTTATGATTTTTTTGGCAGAATTTTCATCTCTGCCTTGAACCCTATATTCATCAGAATTTATTACCATCTGAGGTTGAAGGCCCAAATGACCACAAATATTGATATTGTTTGAAATTAGAGTTTTAATTACCTCGGAATGTTCACTACCGCCTTCAATCTTAACCATTCTTGCACCAACATCAATCAATGCCCTAGCATTATTGAGAGCATCTTTAGGGTTGTCATAACTTGCAAAAGGCATGTCAGCAATTATGAGCGCATCATTACAAGAGCTAGAGACAATAGAGGTGTGATAAATCATATCATCGATTGATACTGATCGCGTATTCTCCCCTCCTTGGATGACCATTCCAAGAGAATCACCAATTAAAATAGCATCAATTCCTGACTGATCAAGAAGTTTAGCCATTGATGCATCATAAGCTGTCAGGCAGGTGATTTTTTCGCTATTTTCTTTAAATAAAGTTAACTCTGAATGCTTCATATTTTTTTTACATCAAGTATGTTAATTCTATCCATTAATTTTTTAACTGGTCCTAAAAGAGGGACATTTATTTCTTTGTCTAATTCATGCAAAGGAACCATGACAAAAGCTCTATCAATCATTTCAGGGTGAGGAATAGATAATCGATCACTTGAAATAACCTGTTGTTCATAGAGCAGTATATCTAAATCAATAGTTCTTGACCCCCATTTTACCTTTCTAATTCTTTTCTGATTATTTTCTATAGCCTGACAAGTATCTAACAAATCAATGGCACCGAGTTGGGTATTTATCTTACAAACCGCATTTAAATAATTTGGACCAGGCATATCAAGAAGCGGTTTTGATTCATAGAAACTCGAAACACTTTTCAATTCTATACCGTCAACCTCACTAAGAGCAGTGAGAGCATTTTCAATTTGCATCTTAGGGTTTTGTAAGTTTGAGCCTAAACCGATATATGCTAACAATGAATTAATGTTCCTATATATTCACCTTGATAAATTCTGGTTAGAACTTCTTTCTCTCTACCCCAAGCGATATTTGATATGGTTTGAGATTTTGCAGCTTGTTTTGCCGCCATTACCTTTGAGTACATTCCACCAGAACCCAGATCACCGCCTGTTTTTCCAGCAACTCTCTCTAATTTCTCATCATTAAAATGAATTTTTTTAATTAAGTTAGCATTAATATTTTTTCGAGGATCGTCATCAAAAACACCATGCTGATCTGTCAATATGATGAGCTTTTCAGCACTTAAAAAGTTAGCAACCAATGCTGCTAGTGTATCGTTATCACCGAACTTAATCTCCTCAGTTGCAACTGTATCATTTTCATTAATTACTGGAACAGTTCCAAACTCTAGCAAATTTGTCAGGGTTGCTGAAATATTCTCAAAATGCTTTGAATTCAATAAATTATCACGTGTTAATAAAACCTGAGCAGTTTGTACTTTATGCTTTGCAAACAAATACTCATAAGCCTGAACAAGTCCCATTTGCCCAACAGCTGCTGCTGCCTGAAGCTTATGAATGTCACTAGGCTTTTCTTTCCATCCTAGGCGCTTCATACCCTCCACAATGGATCCACTTGATACGAGAACAACATCAATCCCATTAGATTTTAATTCGACAATTTGCTCTACCCACTTTGATATAAGGCCCTTGTCGATACCCTTACCATTGTTAGTTAAAAGGGCTGAACCAATTTT
>CALKDH010000019.1 GCA_938086805.1 uncultured PS1 clade bacterium
CGCCTCTTTAGTGCGGGGTGGAGCAGCATGGTAGCTCGTCGGGCTCATAACCCGAAGGTCATAGGTTCAAATCCTATCCCCGCTACCAATTTAGACCCCCTCTTTTGGGGGTTTTTATTAGGAGTTTTTTGTGGCTAAGATGGCAGACAAAGTTCTTTCGATACTTAATCCCAGTGTCCATGATCTGGGTTATGAGCTCTTGGGCGTTGAATATGTCCCAAGTGGCAAACACTCTGTCTTGAGACTTTACATAGACTCAGAGAAAGGCATTGGAGTAGATGATTGTGAGGTTGTTTCTCGTCAGGTCAGTGCGATAATGGATGTTGAGGATCCGATTAGTGGGCAATATAATCTTGAGGTTTCTTCCCCAGGAATTGAAAGGCCACTTTTTAGTGTTTCTCATTACATGCGTTTTTTGGGGCACGATGTTCGAATAAGAACATATAGGCCCATTGAGGGCAGAAGAAACTTTACAGGCGCGATTGGAAGTGTCAGTGAAAAAAGTAATGCAATAGAGTTAGTAACAGAACTTGGTCCTGTTACCTTAGAAATAGATTTAATAGAAAAAGCAAATTTAGTTGCTCATTTTTAGGAGAAGCCGATGGATGGCAAAGAATTATTTTTAATGATTGAGGCGATCTCAAACGAAAAGAATATTACCAAAGAGGATGTTCTAGAATCGTTGGAAGAGGCATTAGCAGTTGCAACAAAGAAACGTAGCAATATAGAAGTGCGTGTTGAGGTCGATAGACATACGGGCGAGTTTAAAACCTACAGGCAATGGCAGGTTATCGAGGACGGTGAAGCGTTTGTTGATGATGATGGTAACATGTTTGATCCAGAATTACATATATACCAGGCAGATGCCAACGGTTTGAATGTGGATGAGTTTGTTGAAGAGCCAATGGAGTCTCTTGAGTTTGGAAGAATTGCTGCTCAGGTTGCTAAACAGGTCATTATTCAAAAAGTTCGTGAGGCAGAGAGAACCGTTGTCGTTGATAATTATTCTGAGAGAGTCGGTGAAGTGGTAATGGTGACGGTAAAAAGAGTCGATCGAGGAAATGTCTATGTAGATATGGGTGGAATCGATGGCATGATTTCAAAATATGACCTAATTCCGAACGAATCCATAAGAAAAAATGACCGTTTGAGAGCCTACATTAAAGAGGTCAAGTCAACTCCACGAGGTGCTCAAATCTTCTTAAGCAGAACTGTCAATGACATGATGGTTCAGCTCTTTGAGATGGAGGTTCCTGAAATCAGCGAAGGCGTTATTGAAATTAAAGCTGGAGCAAGAGACCCTGGCCTTCGCTCAAAACTCGCTGTTAAAGCCAAAGATAAGCGCATTGATCCGATTGGCTCATGTATTGGAATGAGGGGCGCTAGAGTGCAAGCTGTCTCTAATGAGCTCAATGGTGAGCGTGTTGATATTATCCTGTGGGATGATGATCCAGCACAATTTGTGATTAATGCTATGGCTCCTGCGGAGGTGAGTTCAATCGTTGTAGACGAAGATAAAAGGTCCATGGATATAGCGGTTGAAGAAGATCAATTGGCACTTGCTATTGGAAGAGGTGGACAAAATATCAAGTTAGCAAGTAAGCTCTCTGGATGGAAGCTAAACGTCATGTCATTAAATGATGCTGATGAAATGCAAGCTAAGGAGATGCAGAAAACTGGAGAAAAGCTTGCTGAAAAGCTTGGCGTGGATTCCGAGGTTGCTGGTGTGTTGATTGATGAGGGCTACACAACACTTGATGATATTGCTGAGGCTGAAGCAGAAACTCTCTCTAAGATTGAGGAATTTGACTCTGAGATGGTTGAAGAGCTTCAAGAGAGAGCTCAAGATGCTCAGCTCGTGAAGGCATTAAATGATGCCGAGGCTACTGAAGTTTTACTGGGTGTAGAGGGAGTTGATGATTCGCTTGCATCAGCCTTGGTTGGAGCCGATATTAATACCGTGGATGACTTAGCGGAGCTCTCAATTGTTGAATTATTAGAGATTCAAGATATTGGAAATGACAGTGCTTCTGCTGTTATCATGGCAGCCAGAGAAAAAGAGGGCTGGTTTGACTAATCAATGAGGATAGTTTTAGTACTCGTCACATAAATATAGGTAGGAATATGGCACATACAGTTGAAACTTTATCAAAATTACTTAAAAAGTCGCCTGACCAAGTGATTACTATTTTGTCAGCTGCAGGCATTGATGGAAAGACATCAGATTCAAATATTTCAGCTGAAGAAAGACAGATTTTAATGTCAAGTTTGAGCAAGCGATCTGCAACCAAATCAAGTATCTCAGTATCAAGAAAGACGACAAAGCCAACTTCAAATGATTCTACTGGCGGAGTGAAAATCCAGGTAAAAAAGAAGCGCGAGGTGCCTCAAGACAACACTACTGCAGAAATTGATAATGCAGCTGTATTAAAGGCGAAAGAGGCTTTAGAGGCGGGCAGAATTGCTGAGCAAAAAGATGAAGAGCACGATGCTAAGCGTAACGACATGGTTCGTCAACAAAAAATTAAAAATGAAGAGATACAGGCCCAAAAAACTCAGAAAGAATTAGCAGACAAAGAAGAGAAGGAAAAAAGAGAAAAAGAAAAGATTGAGGCTGATAAGCAGAAAGACAATAAGAAAGGCCCTAAGAGGTTAAGATCTGCTCCAGAGCCAACACCCAAAAGAAAAGAACTTCATGTTGCAAAGCACAACCCAAATAGAAAGCTTAAGAAAAAAGAAAGAACAAAAATATCCCAAAAAGTTCAAGATGAACAAGCACAACATGGCTTTCATATGCCGGTTGAACCAATAAAGCATGAGGTACTAATACCTGAGCAAATTAAAATATCCGAGCTTGCCCTGAAGATGACCACTAAAGCTGGAGAGGTCTTAAAGGTTATGATGGGTATGGGCGTTATGGCAACACTTAATGATGTCATAGACCAAGACACAGCGATTCTGGTTGTAGAAGAGATGGGGCATACGCCTATTGCTAGCAACGAAGAAACTGTTGAGGATAGCTTGGTTCAGGAGGATATTGATGAAGCAGAGTCGACTCCAAGGCCACCAGTTGTTACTATTATGGGCCATGTCGATCATGGAAAAACTTCTCTGCTTGACTATATCAGAAAATCAAAAGTAGCTTCAGCTGAGGCTGGAGGAATTACTCAACATATAGGGGCTTATCAAGTTGAGCAAAAGGGAAGTCTAATTACCTTTATTGATACACCAGGCCATGCTGCGTTCTCTAAGATGCGTCTAAGAGGTGCATCAGCAACGGATATCGTTATTTTAGTTGTTGCAGCTGATGACGGCGTAATGCCTCAAACTATTGAATCTATTAAGCACGCTAAAGACTCTAATGTGCCAATCATTGTAGCTATCAATAAAATAGATAAAGAGGGGGCTGAAATTGACAAGGTTAAGCAGGTTCTCTCAACCCATGATGTTATCGCTGACGAATGGGGCGGCGACGTTCTGATGGTGGGCGTTTC
>CALKDH010000020.1 GCA_938086805.1 uncultured PS1 clade bacterium
GACTAGAATTTATCATCAACAACACTATTGGTATTCATCCTAAAGCCCTTCTTGAGTTTGACACGCTTCCTAACGAGCTGAAGGAAGAGATTACAAAAAGAACGTCTTGTTATAATTCACCAGTCGACTTTTATGTTCAAAAACTAACAGAGGGCATTTCTACAATCGCTGCAAGTTTTGCGCAATCACCTGTGATTATTCGTATGTCTGACTTCAAATCTAATGAATATTCCAATTTATTTGCAGGAGAGCTTTATGAGCCCAGTGAAGAAAATCCTATGATTGGATTCAGAGGGGCATCACGTTATATCTCATCAGACTTCAGAGAATGTTTTGAGCTTGAATGCCAAGCAATAAAAAATGTTAGGAATAAAATGGGCCTTAAGAATGTTGAAATTATGATTCCATTTGTTCGCACCACCTCTGAGGCTTCTAAAGTTATTGAGCTATTAAAAGAGAATGGACTAGAGCGTGGCAAAGACGACTTGAGAATAATCATGATGTGCGAACTTCCATCAAATGCAGTAATTGCTGAAGAGTTTTTAGAGTATTTCGATGGTTTTTCTATAGGTTCTAATGATTTAACACAGCTTACACTTGGTATGGATCGAGACTCTGGACTGATTGCTGATGGATTTGACGAGAGAAATAATGCAGTCAAAAGCATGATAACGATGGCAATTGATGCTTGTCATCGGCAAGGAAAATATATTGGTATTTGTGGGCAAGGGCCATCCGATCATATGGATTTTGCACAGTGGCTTTTGGAAAAAGAAATTTCGAGTATTTCACTGAATCCTGACACGGTGGTTGAAACCTGGAACAAGCTTGGACAGCTTTAAGGTGTTATCTAATTAATATGAGAACTGTTTTTTTTATTTCCGATAGAACTGGCATTACTGCTGAGGCACTTGGAAATAGTCTTCTTACTCAGTTTCCAAATATAGAGTTCAAGAGAGTAAATCTAGCATTTATAGATACCCAGGACAAGGCTCAATCTGCAGTATCACTGATCAATGAGGCTTCTGAAACTGATGGCAAGCCTTCTCTGATTTTTAGTACCCAAGTTTCTAGTGAATATCGTCACCTTCTTGAAGATAGTAGTGGCATTATGTTCGATTTTTTTGATACTTTCATTTCACAACTTGAGTCCACCCTTGAAACTAAGTCTTCACATGAAATGGGTCTTTCTCATGGTGTAGGAAATAAAAACACTTACTCTGGAAGGATTGACAGCATTAACTATGCACTAAATAATGACGACGGCCTGACAACAAAATATTATGATAGTGCGGATATCATTCTTACTGGTGTATCCAGGTCAGGAAAAACACCTACCTGCCTTTTTTTAGCTCTCCAGTATGGAATCTATGCTGCAAATTATCCTTTGATAGATGAAGATCTAAATACAATAGCAATTCCAAGTGCACTAAAGCCATTCAAAGATAAGCTATATGGTTTGACTATCAATCCTGTTAGGCTTCAAAATATAAGGGACGTTAGAAGATCAAATAGTGGCTATGCCTCTATAGAACAGTGCAGAAAAGAAGTGAGAAGGGCTGAAGATATTTTTGTCCAAAATGATATTTCATTTATTGACACAAGTCATATCTCAATCGAAGAGATAGCAGGACGAATTCTCCAAAAAAGCAAACTTGAGAGGCGGTACTAGTCAATAGTGGTACCTAATAAAAGGGCCCACTATAATTTTAAGAAGCTTTTAATACGTCTACAGCAACAATTTTATACTCTGGACATTTCGTTTCTTCGTCAGTTACAGCGCTTGTAACTTCGTTGATTAATACCTCAGGGAAATGGAAGGTTGTTCTTACAACACCTTTTTTAACTCTATCAGTAACCTCAACATCAAGGGTTATCTCGCCTCTATCTGACTTAAGAGTTGCACGATCACCCGACGAAATATCCTTTGCCTTAGCATCTTTCGGATTGAGCATAATAACATCCTTGGTCAATATTTGGACATTTGAGGTTCGCCTTGTCATTGTTGCACAGTTGTAATGTTGAAGCTCACGACTCGTAGTGAGAATAAACGGATACTCATTTTTATGCTTTGTAAGCTCTTCACTCTCCTTCCAATCATGATAATGGAATTTGCCTTTACCTCGCTTAAATTCACCGATATGAAGAATTTGGGTATCTTCGCCTTTTTTATTTACTGGCCACTGAAGCCCCATTGGACTGGCACCAAGACCCTCCCAAGTTACTCCTTCAAAAAATGAGACTACACTTGATACTTCTTTGAGGACTTCTGCCGCATCGAAATCTGGCTGATCAAAACCAAGCTTACGCATCATTTCAACAATGATTTGTCCATCCGTTTTAGTTCCAGGCAGAGGTTTTACTGCTGCATTAACCTGCTGTATTCTTCTTTCAGTATTAGTAAATGTTCCACTCTTTTCAAGAAAAGTTGTGCCAGGTAAAACTACGTCAGCCATCTTAGCAGTCTCACTCATAAAAATTTCCTGAACAACTAACAAGTCAAGGCTCTGCATTGCCTTAACAACATGATGTGTATTTGGATCAGTCTGAACAACATCTTCAGCAAAAATCCA
>CALKDH010000021.1 GCA_938086805.1 uncultured PS1 clade bacterium
TCTTAGCCACAAAAAACTCCTAATAAAAACCCCCAAAAGAGGGGGTCTAAATTGGTAGCGGGGATAGGATTTGAACCTATGACCTTCGGGTTATGAGCCCGACGAGCTACCATGCTGCTCCACCCCGCACTAAAGAGGCGAGATTATACGCCCAAAACCTCGTCAATTCAACACTTTTTACCCAGCAAGCTGATTATTATCTAGCGTGATTGGATTATAATATGCCGATGAAGCAAATTAGACTCGGCGTATTGATGGATGATATTTCCAGCATTAAGCCAAACAAAGACTCATCTTTTGCAATGATGCTAGAAGCACAGGATCGGGGCTGGGAAATTCAAACCTTTGATAGCGCGGATATGTTCTATTCAGATGGCAAAGTTTTTGCCTCAACAAAAATAACTAGTGTTCAAGATTCAAAAACAGACTGGCATAAATCAAGCCCCTCAAATGTGGTCAATTTAAGCTCTCTAGATATAGTCTTTATGCGCAAAGACCCGCCATTTGACATGGACTATATTTATGCAACCTATCTGCTTGAGCAATTAGAGTCAGAAGGGGTTCTAGTCGTTAACAAGCCCAGCTCATTAAGAGACGCGAATGAAAAACTATTTGCCTTAAACTTTCCTGATTGCATACCTCAAACTCTAGTGAGTTCAAAAATTGACAAGCTTGAGAATTTTATAGATTTGCTGCAGAGTGTCGTCGTCAAACCGCTCGATGGTATGGGCGGAATGGATATCTATAAGCTTTCAAAAGGTGATAGTGATACTAGTGATATTCTCAAAAGAATTACTAACAACGAGTCTCGCTACATTATGGCGCAAGAGTTTTTGCCAGAAATTAAAGATGGAGATAAAAGAATCCTCTTAATTAATGGAAGGCCTGTTGATTATGCCCTTGCCAGGCTCCCAGCTGAAGGCAGCTTTAAAGGGAATCTTGCTGCTGGTGCAAAAGGAGTGGGCCAACCTCTGTCAGATAGAGATCGATATCTGTGCACTAAAATTGCCCCAACACTGATTGAAAAAGGACTTATCTTTGTGGGTCTTGATGTAATTGGTGACTTCATAACTGAGATTAATGTGACTAGCCCAACCTGCATTCGAGAACTCGACAAACAATACGGAATCAACATCTCCTCAATACTTTTGGATGAAGTTGAAAAAAGATTAGCCTAAGCTAAATTAAATACGTATTTTGCTGCAACAACCCCTATACTTGCGGCCAACAGAGATAGAAACAAGTTCAAAAGAATATTGATCAAGGCCTGAGAATACTGGCCCCCACTTAGCATCTCAACAGACTCGATTGAGAGCGCTGACATGGTCGTTAATGAGCCGGCTAGGCCGACAAGCAGCATAAGCCTGTAGGTTTCGCTGAGGAGGAGCTTTTCTAGCACCAAAACAATTAAAATCCCTGCAATAAACGAACCAATGACATTTGAAATTAGGGTTCCATAAGGCAGCCCTTTTCCAAGGTATTGAACCGAAATAATACCAATGTAGTAACGACATGACGCCCCAACCGTAGCACCAATTCCAATACTTGCAATGGATAAAAATGTATTCATAATTCTGATCTAAGCTGGTCTAATTTTTCTTTGATTTTAATCTCCAAACCTCGATCAGTTGGCTCATAGTAGATTCTTTCACCCATCTCCTCAGGAAAATAGCTTTGCCCTTTGCTAACTGCACCTGGCTCATCATGGGCATAGCGATAGCCCTTGCCATGACCAAGCTCTTCAAGAAGCTTTGTGGGAGCGTTCCTAAGATGAATAGGAACCTCTAAATCATTACTCTCTTTTGCAGCCTCAATTGCAGAATTAAATGCCCTATAGACAGCATTAGATTTTGGTGCACATGCACAAAAGACTGCCGCCTGTGCGATAGCACGATTGCCTTCTTTGTCACCAAGACGCTCATAGACATCCCAAGCATTAACACAAATCTGCAGAGCTCTTGGATCGGCATTACCTATGTCTTCTGAAGCTATTGCGAGCAGCCTTCTAGCAATTACTTTTGGATCACAGCCTGACACAATCATTCTTGCCATCCAATACAATGCGCCATCAGGTGACGAGCCTCTGACTGATTTATGAAAAGCTGAGAGCTGTTGATAAAAAATGTCGCCCCCTTTGTCGAAACTACTCAACTTCTTTTGAAGTATTTTGATGACATCAGACTGACTAAGAGGCTTACCTGAGCTGTTAGCCAACTGCTCAACGATGTTGATTAGCCTTCTAGCATCTCCATCACAATTTTCTATAATAAGGGCTAGAGAGCCATCACATTGTAGGCTGACTTGCTGTTCTTTCATCGCTCGAAGCGCAATAATCTCAAGCTGTTCATTGCTGAGTTTTTTGAGAACATATACCCTTGCTCTTGAGAGTAAGGCCGAATTAATTTCAAAGGATGGGTTTTCAGTTGTCGCACCAATGAGAGTCAATAGTCCAGACTCAATGTGAGGTAAAAAACCATCCTGTTGCGCCTTGTTAAATCGATGAATCTCATCAACAAAAAGAATTGTGCTTTTATCATTTTGTTTATAAAGCTCGGCATGCTTAATGATATTTCTCAGCTCTTTTACTCCATCAAGTACAGCTGACATCTGCTCAAAATGAGTGCCCATCTGGCTAGAGATAATTCTTGCAAGAGTTGTTTTCCCAACTCCTGAGGGCCCCCATAAAATCATAGAATGAAGTTGATTATCATTTATTGCCTTACCGATTGGCTTGTCAGAATCAAGCAAATGTTGTTGACCAACAAAATCTTTCAACTCTGTAGGTCTCAATGTTTCAGCAAGTGGCTTATAAGTCGACATCTCGAGCTAGATTAATTAAAATAAGAACGTATTTACTCATTATAATTCACTTATGTTTTTAAGATTTTTTTGTCTTGTTTTTTTAACAACAAGCGTTTTTGCAAACTCAGACTCATTTGATGACTTTTTAGATCAGATTCGCAAATCTGCAATCGAGCAAGGCGTCTCCAAGTCAACAATTGACCAAGCATTTTCTGGGCTCACCGCCCCCGACCCATCAATTATTTCCAAAGATGGCGCCCAAGCTGAGTTCAGTCAGAACTTTTGGCACTATTTCAACAAAAGAGTAAGCAAAACGCGCATCAATAATGGAAATGATACATTAAAACAAAATGCCTCATTGCTTAACAAATCTTCTCAAAAATATGGCGTTCCAGCTTATGTGATTGTAGCATTTTTAGGGCTTGAGAGTAATTATGGAAACTATATGGGCAATGAACGCCTGATTCAGTCTTTAGCAACACTCGCCTATGACCCAAGGCGTTCTAAATTCTTCACACGAGAATTAATTGCTGCGTTAAAGCTCATGGACAACAACACTATTCCGATTGACGCAACAGGCTCCTGGGCTGGCGCCATGGGCGCAGTTCAGTTTATGCCAACAAATGTTCTGGCTTACGGCATAGATGCAAATAAAGATGGCAAGGTTAATCTTTGGAATGACAAAGAAGATATATACGCTAGTGCTGCAAACTTTCTAAATAAACTGGGATGGAAGAAAGGAGAAAAATGGGGCAGAGAAGCCCTCATTCCTAAAAACTTCGACTATCGATTAACTGGCCTTAAGAATGAAAAAACAGTCAATGAGTGGGCTGCACTAGGAGTACTCAAAGGCAATGGTGCTGCACTTCCAAAGTCTAACTTCAAGGCCTCGTTAATTGTTCCAATGGGTCACAAAGGCCCTGCGTTTCTTGTTTATAGAAACTTTGATGTGATTATGGGTTGGAACAGGTCAATTTTATATGCACTCTCGGTTGCACACTTGTCCGACAGACTGAATGGCGCAGGTAGGCTCTCTGCAAAGCCACTGGATGAAGCGCTTCTAAGCAAGGAAGACATCATGCAAATCCAAAATACGCTCAATCTGCTCGGCTATGATACAGGCACTCCAGACGGAATGGCAGGACCTAAAACACGTGAAGCGACAAGACAATTCCAATCTGATATAGGATTCGTTGCAGACGGATATGTCGGCTATGAGCTCTTTCAACAGCTCCAATGACAATTAAAACCTACCTTGGTTTTGATGTAGGGACTAAAAGAACTGGCGTTGCAATAGCCAATAGTCTTACATCTAGTGCCAATGGAATTGAGACAGTTACCCATAACAAAGATGGCTCAACAAACTGGTCTCATCTTGAGGCAATCATCAAGCAGTATAACCCTGATGCATTTATTATTGGCCTACCCCTAGATAAAGAAAATAATGATCAAGAGATGACATTTATTGCAAGATCTTTTGGTAGAAAACTTGAAAAGCGATTTAATGTTGATGTCTTATTTATTGACGAATATTTATCCTCTTCAGAGGCTAAAAACAAACTAAAATGGCACTACGCTCACAAAAATGCTGATCGGGGCGAGGTGGATAAACAATCAGCTGAACTAATTTTGCAAACATGGCTCAATGAAACCACACGCGATTAGCAATGGCGCTCAACTCAACTCGGACGGAAGACTCATTCACCTTTTAGGCCTGGAAGGCCTTCCAAAAAATCAAATCGAGAAAATCCTTAGTGTAGCTGATGATCTTTTAGATCAAAAATTTAAACTTCAAAAATCAAAAATTTTGAGAGATATGTCTGTTGCGAATCTCTTCTTTGAGCCCTCTACAAGAACTCGAAATACTTTCGAGATTGCAGCAAAGAGAACCAGTGCCAAAACAATTAATGTCGATCTTGCTAACTCAGCGACCAAAAAAAATGAGACTTTAATGGACACGATGCACACCCTTAAGGCAATGCAAATTGATATGTTTGTAATAAGACATCAGCAAAATGGACTTCCTCACCGAGTGGCTGAAAATCTTGAGGGAGTTTCCATAATTAATGCTGGAGATGGCATTAATGCCCACCCAACTCAGGCTCTTTTAGATATGCTAACCATAAGACAGCATAAAAAATCATTTGATAGCCTGTCTGTTGCAATTGTCGGCGATATTAGGCACTCTAGAGTTGCGCGCTCTGACATTCAAGCCATGAAAACACTTGGGACGACTGACATTAGGCTTATTGCGCCAGACACACTTCACTACAAAGAAGAGACTCCAGGGCTTGAGCGTTTTGACAATTTAGAGCAAGGCATCGAAGGTGCTGACGTTATTATGTCACTCAGGCTACAAAAAGAAAGAATGATTGCGGCCGATATCCCTGATGAACAAACCTACTTCGAAGCGTTTGGAATAACAACTCAAAACTTAAAACTTGCAAAGCCAGATGCAATCGTTATGCATCCTGGTCCAGTTAACAGAGGAATCGAACTTAGCTCAGAAGTTGCCGATGGTCCCCAATCTGTCATATTACAACAGGTAACTAATGGAATTGCTGTAAGGATGGCAGTTATGGAAATCTTAGCAGGAGCATTTTAAATGAGCCAGCCTATTAACTATGAAATTGCAAAGGATGCGCTCCATAAGCTCAATACCGATGACACTATCTCCTCTGCTCATGGCTTATTGTGCGGCTTTTATTGTGTCAAACAAAGTATAGAGCTTGATGACTGGCTCAATGAAATCCTTGTTAGCATTGATCTTAACAACCTACTTGAAAAGGAAGCACATCAAATCCTTGCTGAAATATTCAATAATACAAGCGAACAACTTGCTGATCCAACGTTAAACTTTTGGCCAGTGATAGCCGACGATGATACGCCACTCAGAGAGCAGGCGAATACCCTAATCGATTGGTGCCAAGGATTTTTAGTTGGCTTAGGTCTGAGCTCAGTTGAAACCTCTGATGAAGAGGTAACAGAAATGATTAAGGACATCAGTGAGATATCTCAACTTGATGCAGACCTTTTAGATACTGATGAAAATGCAGAGGATTTTTATGAAATCGTTGAGTTTGTTCGAATAGGCGTCCTCTTTATTCAAGAAACGCTGCAGCCCTCCAAACAGGATTTTATAAGTCCAACTCAGCTCCATTAATAACTAATTAACTTACTTTTCTAGCTTTGGATGAATATAATTTGTGTCAGCAACAAATTATTTCGTCTGGTTTGTTGCAACGGAGAGAAAACTTTTATAACTTTAGGAGTACAAAATGACTTTATCCAATTTATTTAAAGCACAAGCAATCTTTGTTTGGCTCTATGCAGCATTGTTTTGGGTTGCACCAGAGATGGCTTCTCAAGGTCCTGGATGGACTTTAACGCCTAACATGGTTTCTTTCGGGCAAATCTTAGCGGTACCATTATTTGCTCTGGGGCTTTTCTCCTGGATGGCTCCAACCTGGGTTGGAGATAACCTTAATAAAGTAGGTACAATTTTTGGTGTATACATTAATCTGGGTCTAGTTGCAGTTCAACTGTTTCATATTACAACTGGAGCAGCAAAATTTGATCCAATGGGAATGATCCCAGCCCTAATTTTAGCTGGCCTATTCTTCTGGAAAACTCGCGCCTCAGACTAGTAGATTATCAATTAAAAAGCCGAATTAAACATCGGTCTAATTCGGCTTTAAAAATGGTGGCCACACCTAGAATTGAACTAGGGACACAGGGATTTTCAGTCCCTTGCTCTACCAACTGAGCTATATGGCCAAATCGCGTAATTATACACAAGGCAAATCAAAATTGAGTTTGAATTTAAGCTCGGAAAACCCTATCACATCTAGAGGTTATCTAAATACCTCTCAGCATCTAAAGCAGCCATACATCCAGAGCCAGCAGAGGTAACCGCCTGACGATAAATATGATCTGCAACATCGCCAGCAGCAAATACCCCCTCAACGCTAGTTTGGGTTGCATTGCCCTCTAATCCAGCTTGAACCTTAATGTACCCATTATTTATTTCAATCTGACCTTCAAAGACACCAGTATTTGGAGTGTGGCCAATTGCAATAAAGACCCCATGTACATCAATTTCCTTCTTACTGCCATCATTACCCTTCAACCGCAGCCCAGTGACACCCATGTCGTCCCCCAAAACCTCCTCTAAATTATGGTTCCACTCAATGGTCACATTGCCATTTTTTGCTTTTTCCATAAGCTGATCTGATAGGATCTTCTCGGACCTAAACTTGTCTCTTCGGTGAACGACTGTAACGTGATCAGCTATATTTGAAAGGTAGAGCGCCTCTTCAACAGCAGTATTGCCTCCGCCGATAACAGCCACTTTTTGCCCTCTGTAGAAAAAACCATCACAGGTTGCACAGGCTGAAACGCCCTTCCCTTTGTATGCCTCCTCTGACTCTAGTCCAAGATATTGAGCGGTTGCGCCCGTTGAGATAATAACTGCATCAGCAGCATAAGTTGTATCGCCGCCTTCAAGCATGAAAGGTCTTTTTGAAAAGTCAACGCTTGTAATGTGATCGTTAATAATTTCAGTATTAAATCGCAAAGCATGGTCTTTCATTCGCTCCATCAAGTCTGGACCTTGAAGTCCATCATGGTCGCCAGGCCAGTTATCAACATCAGTTGTTGTCATCAGTTGGCCACCTTGCTCTAGGCCGCTCACCATAACTGGATTTAAATTTGCTCTAGCCGCATAAACCGCAGCAGAGTAGCCAGCAGGGCCTGAACCAACAATTAAAACTCGGCAATGTTTGATATCACTCATAATGAAATACTTTATACTAATTAATCAAATGAGTATTATAAGCTGTGTTGAAAAAAAATAATAAACGAACCACTCAAAATACCCCCGTAAATAATCCGCGCTCTAAACTTGCCAGTGAGTCAATTTTTATTTTGCTTTTGACAGTTGGAGCTGTTTTCTTTGTTTCTCTTATCACAGGCTCAGCTTCTGAAGACCCATGGACGGGTGGCGCTGATCTTTCCAAACCGGTCGAAAATAGTGCTGGAATATTTGGCGCCTACCTAAGAGATATAAGCTTTGGAATTCTCGGTTATATTTCATATGTTATTCCAGTCTCCATTGTTTGGCTGGGTTACAACTTTCATCGTGATGCAAATAAAGAACGTCAAAATCGTTTGGTCTTTCTTATTCGATTCATCTCATATCTTGTAATGCTGTTCTTTCTTTCGGCACTAGCCCATCAATATGCCCCTGAAATAAAAGTAATGGATGGACTAAAAGAAACATTTTTAGCTGGAGGTATGATTGGAAAATCGATGCATGAGCTGCTTTTTTATGAGCTTTTTGGAAGCTCGTCAACCTTAATCTACATTGGAATCATCCTGGTTAGTTTCAGCGTCGCATCCAGCGCTTCATGGAAAAGTATTGGTAGTGCCGTTCTCAAAAGCAGAACTCATAAAGAAAAAGGAGTCAAAGCCCCTAAAAAAGAAACCTCTAAACCAGAAATAATTAACTCAAAAATATCTCCGCCTCTAGAAACAACATCCGTGGAGACTCCTAAAACAGAAAAGCCTGAAAAATCAAAAAAAGCTGAGACGCCTGAAAAACCAAAAAAAGCTGAGAAATCGCAAAAAGAACAAAGCAGCAATCTCTTTAAATCAGGCCTTTCTGGAGGGCTCCCCGATTTAACACTTTTAGATGATGTTGATAATTCTGGATTAGGCTACTCTGAAGAGTTCTTAGAAGAGATGGGTCAACAAGTTGAGATCAAGCTTAAAGATTTTGGATTTGATGTTGCGATTACTGCAGTCACCCCTGG
>CALKDH010000022.1 GCA_938086805.1 uncultured PS1 clade bacterium
GATTGAAGTGTACCAAGGCATTAAAATAAAATAGGCAAAATAAAGCGCAGTTGCAATTCTTCCCAGTAATGCATATGTTGGGGTTACAGGCTTGAGTCCAAGCCAGCCCAGCATTACAAAGCTAACAACAAAAATACCTAGGGCCCACTTATAGATAGGGCTTCTATAACGAATTGATTTAACTGGGCTACGATCAAGCCAGGGCAATGCAAAAAAGATTAGAATAGCAGCGAACATAGCTAAGACGCCTGGAAATGGAGATCCAAACATTGGTGGTATAGCCCTTAAGACTGAATAAAAAGGCGTTAGGTACCAAACAGGAGCAATGTGCTCTGGCGTTTTAAGAGGGTTGGCTTCGACAAAGTTTGCATGCTCTAAAAAGTATCCATTAAGGGCTGGAGCGTAGAATATCACAGCACACATAATCCATATAAAGCCTACAACAACCATGCTGTCTTTGATTGTAAAATATGGATGAAAAGGTATTCCGTCTTTTGGTATTCCGTCTTTATCTTTGTTTTCCTTAATTTCAATGCCGTCAGGGTTGTTTGATCCAACATGGTGAAGAGCAACCAAATGAAGAAAAACCAGAACCACTAGAAGCAAAGGCAACACAATAACATGGAGAGAGAAAAAACGATTAAGCGTGGCGTCACCAACAGCATAGTCGCCTAAAATCCATACCAAAAGGTCAGGCCCTATAACTGGCACAGAGCCAAAAAGAGAGATGATTACTTGAGCGCCCCAAAAAGACATTTGTCCCCAAGGTAAGACATAGCCGAAGAAGGCCTCTGCAGCAAGCAAAACGTAAAGGAGCATGCCTAAAATCCATAGAAATTCTCTTGGGCCTTTATAGGAGCCGTAGAGAAGTGCTCTGAACATGTGGAGATAAATGATTACAAAAAACGCAGAAGCGCCAGTAGAGTGAAGATAGCGAATGAGCCAACCCCATTCTATGTCTCTCATGATATATTCTACAGAGGCAAAGGCCTCAGCAGCATCTGGCTTATAGTACATCGTTAAAAATATCCCTGTCAGGAGCTGCATGCCAAGCATAAGCACTGCAAGACCCCCAAAGAAATACCAGAAATTAAAGTTTCTGGGCGTGTAGTATTCTGCTAAATGTTCATTCCAAACTTTTGAAAGAGGAAATCTTTGGTCTATCCAGCTTTGGTTATTTTTCATACTCTTAAATTATGTATTTTTTTGATCAATGCCAACACGAATAAGTGAATCTGTCACATACTGGTATGGCGGTATTTGCAAGTTCGTTGGAGCTGGAACTCCAGCATACACACGACCTGCAAGGTCAAACTTGGAGCCATGACATGGGCAGTAAAAACCACCTTTCCAGCTGTCACCACCTAGGTCAGAGGCGCCTGGTTCTGGTCTGTAAGTTGGCGAGCATCCAAGATGTGTACAAACGCCAACGATGACCGCAACAGCCTCCTTGTTTTCTATAGAGCGATAATTTGAAGTCACATATTTTGGCTGTTGATTCTTTGAATTACCAGTTCCATTTGGATCGGCGAGCTTGCTGATTAGCTCCTCAGAAGTCAAGGCATCTAGGGCAGATTCGTCTCTTTTAAAAACCCAAACAGGTTTTTTCCGCCACAAAACACGGACGAGCTGGCCAGATTCAAGCTTTGAAATATCTACATCAACAGGAGCACCTGCAGCCTTAGTTTTAGCAGAGGGCTTCCATGTTGAGAGGAAGGGCCAAGCGACAAAACCAACCCCAACTGCACCAACAACTCCTGTTGCTTTTGTCAAAAAGCGTCTCTTTTTTAGATCAATAGTTTGTTCGGACATATGAATTCTTTGGCGATGTTAAGTTTTAAAACCGCACTATTATAATGTATAGGGGCAATATTTAAAAGCAAAAATGATTCAACTTAACTAGTATTTTTTTTCATCAATACTAATGGATAGCAATTCAACACCAGACAGGCCATCGATTTTTTTTAAGATGGATAAAAGTTTTGTTTTTTGTTTCTTAGCACGAAAGGCAGTAGAGGGGTTTTTTGCTACTAGAAAGACCTTATTGCCTTCAATCAAGCAAAGGGAAAGTCCTGATAGCTCCATGGGCAGAGCGTCCTTCAGAAGTTTATTAAGGTGATTGTGAGATTTGGCCCTCTCAAACAAAAGACCAAGGCTGCCCGTAGGGCTAAAATTTCTTGGGTTTTCTTTTGTTTTATCGCGCATATATGAGAAAATACCACAGTTTTGTCTACTAATGTTTTGTTCTTAAATGAGTATTATAAATAATGTTTTGTCAAAGGTTCTTGGGTCACGCAATGATCGCCTTATAAAAAAATATAGCGGACAGGTTTCAAAGATCAACGCTCTAGAGGAACAAATGCAGTCTATGAGCGATGAGGAACTATCTTCAATCACCGAGAAACTTAAAAAAAGAATAGAAGACAACGAAACCATGGAAGACATTCTTCCTGAGGCGTTTGCAGCTGTACGAGAGGCAAGCCAAAGAACGCTTGGTTTAAGGCATTACGATGTTCAGCTCATTGGTGGAATGGTGCTCCATGAGGGTTGTATCTCTGAAATGGGTACCGGCGAAGGCAAGACCCTAGTTGCAACATTGCCAGCTTATCTTAATGCAATATTTGGCCAAAAGGTTCATGTTGTCACGGTTAATGACTACTTGGCTGCGCGAGATGCAGAGTGGATGGGAAGGGTTTTTTCTTTCCTTGGTCTTACTGTTGGAACTTCTGTTTCAGGCATGTCCGGTGAAGAAAAACAAAAAGCGTATTCATGTGACATTACCTATGCGACAAATAACGAGCTTGGTTTTGATTATCTTAGAGACAATATGGCGTTTTCAAGCGATCAAAAAATGCTACAAGACCTGTCGTTTGCAATAATTGATGAGGTTGATTCAATTTTGATTGATGAAGCGAGAACGCCCTTAGTTATCTCTGGCCCAAGTGGCGATCATGGCCAAATTTACAAAGCAATTAATACAATGATTCCAAAGTTTACTCTTCAAATAGAAGAAGGGCAGGGAAAAGAGATAGAAATTATCACTCCTGGAGACTACACGGTTGACGAGAAGCATAAGCAAGTATTTTTGAGTGATGATGGCCATATAAAAGCAGAAGATATGCTTATTGAGGCAGGCGCATTAACTGAAGGGTCAAGTCTATATGACTCAACCAACATTATTTTATTGCAACACCTGATCTCTGGACTTAGGGCTCATGTGCTATTTCAAAAAAATGTTCACTACATAGTTAAAAATGATGAAGTTGTAATTGTGGATGAATTCACAGGAAGAACAATGGAGGGAAGAAGATGGTCTGAGGGCCTTCATCAGGCAATTGAGGCAAAAGAAAATGTAAGCATTAAGCAAGAAAATCAAACTTTAGCATCAATTACATATCAAAACTACTTTAGGCTTTATGACAAGCTTTCTGGGATGACCGGAACCGCCGAGACAGAAGCAACCGAGCTACAAGACATTTATGGTCTTGAAGTGGTTGTTGTCCCACCAAATACTGTATCAGCCAGAACTGATATGTCAGACTTGATTTATGGAACTATGGAGGAAAAGCTTGATTCTGTTCTTAAAGACATTATTGATTGTCAAGCTAGGATGCAGCCAGTTCTTGTAGGAACAAGCAGCATTGAAAGTTCAGAAAGCGTCTCTGCTATACTTCAAAAAAACAAAATTAAACATGAGGTACTGAATGCCAAGCAGCATGAGCGAGAAGCTGAAATAGTTGCAAATGCTGGAGCTCCTGGCGCAGTAACAATTTCCACAAACATGGCTGGACGAGGAACAGATATTGTTCTTGGAGGAAGGCCAATAGAGGGCGCTAGCGAATCCGAAAAACAGGCATGGATTGAAAAACATGATGCTGTGATTAAATCGGGAGGTCTTCATATAATAGGCACAGAAAGAAATGAGTCACGCCGAGTTGACAACCAGCTGAGAGGCCGAGCAGGCAGACAAGGAGATGTGGGCTCAACTCGATTCTATCTGTCTTTAGAAGATAGTCTGATGAAAATTTTTGCTTCTGAAAAGACAGCCAGCATGATGAAAAAATTAGGCATGAAGGAGGGTGAAGCCCTTGAGCACAGCTGGCTAAATAGAACTATTGCCAACGCCCAGAAAAAGGTTGAAGGAATGCATTATGATGCACGTAAGCAGCTCCTTGAATATGACGACGTTGCAAATGATCAAAGAAAAGTTGTCTATGAGCTCAGAGATGAGCTCATGGGTAAGGAAGATGTTAGAGAGCGCTTTGAGACAATTAGAGATGAGGTTATAAGTAACCTTTTTGCACAGCACATTTCTCCACAAGTTCTTGAGGAAGACTGGGACGTAGAAGGCCTTAAAACTACTCTACTAAATTCGTATGGCACTGATTTACCGCTTCAAGGGATGATAGATCAGGGAATGGATATCGACGAAATGCTAGAGGTTATCAAAACAGGCTTTGCAAAGTCACATGAAGTGAAAAC
>CALKDH010000023.1 GCA_938086805.1 uncultured PS1 clade bacterium
CACCAAACCACATGAATGGTTTCGGCATCAGTTTTTTAGGTACTTCCTCGTCAACAAAGTCTGGCACTAGGCTATTGATAGTTCCAGTAATTTTTTCAGCCGTAATGATACCAATCGCAGTTCCTTTGGCAGTTCCAAGGCCATTTTGACAGCACGCAGAGTAGACGCCTTCATCAACCTCTCCCTGAGCAAAGACGTTGTTAAGACTCAGACAAAGACGACCTCCCCATGAGTAATCCATAGATACTTTATCAAGCATTGGAAAGCGAGCTTTAAATGATTCATTATGACTATTTGCAGCAGAATTCATAAATGAATCTGAGGCCTCCATGCTTGGATTATAAGACCATCTGTTTCGAACCAGAATCCTATTGCCACCCATTCCAGAAATGCGCCTTACTGAAGAGCCCATAGCGTCAGCTGAAGTTAATCCCCAATCTTGAGTGCCGCCCAGCATATTAGACTCTTCAGAAGTTAACTCTCTTGATAGGGATGAGTAGGTAAAAATAGTCATTAGCCTATTCTGAAAGTATCCAAATTTTTCAACTAAGCCGTTGACTGCTAATATAACTTTTGGGCTTGATATTGATCCAAGATTAGTTTTAGCCTTCCATACTTTTTGTCCATCATGCATTCCTTCCTCTTCAAGAGAACTGACTGGAGAGTTTTCATAGATGGTTGTATTGGGGTTATTAGAGACGCCATTTGCTAGTGACTGGATATAAAGGGCAGGTTGTAGCATTGCAGTTCCCGGTGTCCATAGACCATTTAGGTAATAATCTATTCCGGTCAGTTCTTTCATTTCTTGAGAGTCGAGCATCTTATAGCTTTCACTCGTCTTGTCTAGGTGCTTTGCATACTCGGTATTGAAATTCACTCCTTTTGGGGTGGCTGCTGCGTTCGTTTTTCCAACCAGCTGAATTGCCTCAGGCGGCATCTCATATTCTTCTGAAGCATTCTTTGCAAATTCAATTGCAGAGCGATTAATCAGGGTTTGTTCACGATCTTTATCGAGGCTTCCTACGTAATCATCTGAAGCTAAGTTGTGGGGTAAGTCAATCATAAAGCCCGAGTTTCTGCCAGCGGGGCCTTCTGAAATTTCACAGGCTTCGAGTAAGGCAATTGTCGCCTTATTATCGATTTGAATTAAACGCCTAGCCGCAGAAAGGCCCGCAAAGCCTCCGCCAATAATCAGGTAGTCTGCGTTGAGATCATGTGAAAGCTTTGGATTGACCTTCCTCTCAGGAAGGATTTCTTTCCAGCCTGTATCCCCAGGATTTTTGGGTAACTTGATCTGTTTCATTTATTTTAATCTACTGACTCTTCTGGAGCACGATCTGAGAGATCAATCCATATTGTTTTGAGTTCAGTGTATTGATCGTGCGCATGAATGGAATTATCTCTGCCACCAAAACCTGAGTGTTTGTAGCCTCCAAATGGCGTACTCATGTCACCCTCGCCGTAACAGTTGACTGTTACTGTGCCAGCTTTAATGGCTAGTGCAGCTCTGATTGCTTTTTTACCGTTCGAGGTGAAAACACTGGCAGCTAATCCATACTCAGTATTGTTTGCAACTGCAATAGCCTCGTCGAAAGATTTGACAGTAATAACTGAGAGGACAGGCCCAAAAATTTCTTCTTGTGCAATTTTAGAATCTGGTTTTACCTGATCGATAATGGTAGGAAGGACATAGTTAGGTTTTTCAGTCGTGCCACCAACTAGAATGTTGTCCTGTTTGAGATAGCTGCATACTTTTTTAAAATGTTCCTCATCTACTAGAGAGCCAAGGTAATTGGACGGGTCGAGAGGATCACCTGTCTTCCAATCTCTAAGATGTGCAAGTACTTTTTCAAGTAAAGCCTCTTTAATGTTTTCTTGAACAATGAGTCTTGAGTTTGCTGAGCAGTTTTCTCCCATATTCCAAAATGAAGCATTCACAATATGCTCTGCAACTAGATCTAAATCTTCAGCATCATCTAGAACAATTGCTGGATTTTTTCCACCGCACTCAAGCACAATCTTCTTGAGATTGGAGTCAGCCGAGTAGCGAAGAAAGCGCCTACCGGTCTCTGTAGAGCCAGTAAAAGAGACCATATCAATATCAGAGTGAAGGCCAATGGGTTCTCCTACATCAGGCCCCATACCCGGTATAACATTTAGAACGCCTCTCGGTATTCCAGCATCAATAGCTAGCTCAGCAAGTCGCAGAGCGGTTAGGCTGGTTTGTTCTGCTGGCTTCACAATCACAGAGTTTCCTGTTGCCAGAGCGGGCGCTATTTTCCAAGCCATCATGAGAAGAGGAAAGTTCCATGGCAAAACGCAGCCAACAACTCCAATCGGTTCACGAACGATGACCGATAAGGCATCCTCCCCAGCAGGCGCAGTTTGATCATAGACCTTATCAATTGCCTCAGCGTGCCATAGCAGGCAGTCAATCGTTTCAGGAAGGTCAATTGTCGCGCAATCGCGAACCGGTTTACCTGAGTCAACGCTCTCCATAACGGCAAGCTCGTTTAGATTTCTTTTAATGAGCTTTGATAATTTTATGAGGGCTTTTTTTCTTTCACTTGGATGAAGTTTGGACCAGTGCCCTTGGTCGAATGCCTCCCTTGCCTTGATAACAGCATGATCCACATCATCTGCATTGCATGCAGCAATGTTGGCGATTACCTTTCCAGTTGCAGGGTTTATAGTTTCAAATGTTTTTCCTGACTTTGAAGATTGGAATTGTCCATTGATGAACGCGCTGGTTGGGAAGTTAAGTGAATTTGCAATTGCACTGTATTCCTCATGGGTTAAAAGATCTGACATTTAACTACCCTCCTGTTTGATTTGATTGACAGTTTGATTCATGACTCTTATGACTTGTTCTAGCTGACGCTTATCGTCTTTATTCAGTTTTTGTAGTGGCTTTCGTGGAGGTCCTACGGGAAGTCCTCTCATGATTGATCCGTGTTTGATACATTGAATAAATTTTCCACCTTGCTCAAGAACCCGCATCAAAGGCATCATTGCTGACATGATTCGTCTCCCTTTATCGAAGTTACCTTCGACTCTGCAGGCCTCATAGAGCGCAACATGAGCCTCTGGTGCGAAGTTAGAGCCTGCACACACCCATCCACTCGCGCCCCATGCAAAGAACTCTAGCGCTTGATCATCCATTCCACAGCAAAGCTGAATGTGAGGGTAATCTCTCGCCAAAAGATGAAGGCGGTTTATATCTCCACTGCTCTCCTTTATTGCGCAAAAATTAGAAGACCTGCCCACCCTATCAAGATACTCCTCGCCCATCATTGAGCCCATTCTTCCGGGATAGTTATAAAGCATAATTGGAAGATTGGCGGCCCTATCAATTGCGAGTGCATGAAGTGCATTTTCTCTTTCCGTTGGGAGCGCGTATGGGGGGGTCGCTATTAAAATTCCGTCTGCACCTATTTTGGCAGCCTCTTCAGCAAAGAATACCGAGTCCTCAGTTCGAATGGCACCTGTACCTACAATACACGGCACTCTATTATTAATTATATCTTTTGAAATCTTCATGACCTGAAGGCGTTCTTTAGTATCCTGGGCATAGTACTCACCCGTTGTTCCGGCAACGACTATGCCATGAACGCCACTGTTAATGAGATCCTCAATAATAGGCTCAATAGCATCAAAATTGATTGCATGATTATCATCATACGGAGTCAATACTGGGGTATAGATTCCTTCAAACTTCATAAATCCTCCTAGGGAGTTGGCAAACTTATTTTTGCCATCCTGCCTCCATCAATAGTATATACCTGCCCCGTCACAAAACTTGATTCTGTTGATGCAAGCCAAGCAACTAAAGAAGCAACTTCTTCTGTTTTACCTGTTCTATTTACTGGGTGGATACTTCCAATACTATTTCTAAATTGCTCTGAATCTGGCATCGAATTAATAAAGTCTTCGTTCAACTCGGTATCTATCCATCCCGGTGCTACTGCGTTGCATCTCACATCATCCTTCCCATGGTCAATCGCTATGGCGCGCGTAAGTCCATGAAGCCCAGCCTTGCTTGCACAGTAGGATGCGTGATTTGGATTAGCGCCAATACCTTCAATTGAACCAATATTCACAATAGAGCCTTTTGACTTGATCAGAAAAGGCATGCAAAGCTTCGTAAGCAAAAAAGGAGCCGTAAGATTAACCGCCAAAGTTTTATTCCATTCTTCAAGAGAAGTATCAAGAATTGATGACTCTTTCATGATTCCAGCATTGTTAATTAAAACATCAATACGACCATGCTTTTTAATAATGGCATCAATGCTCATAGAGCAGTCTTGCTCTTTAGTTAAATCAAACTCAAAAGAATCAAAGAGGCTAGAGTGACCTCTTTGAATAGCGCACACGATTGCACCTTCTTTTTTGAGTCGCTCTGCGCAGGCTAAACCAATGCCTTTTGAGGCTCCTGTTACAACAACAACTTTATTAGTAAACCGCTTTTCCACCATTGATCTCCACTAAGGATCCACAAATATATCGAGCTTCATCTGAACTGAGGAAAGCCACAACATCGGCAATTTCCTCTGGTTCAGCAATATGTCCAATCGGAACCGATTGATTTAATTCTTCAATAGCATCATCAGGATTCAATCCTCTGATCTCAAAGCCCGTTCTAAGCATTGGTGTATTGACTTCATTAGGGCATACTGCATTAATTCGAATGTTTTGATGGGCATGATCTCTGCCCAAACATTTTGTCATCGCTGCCAAGGCCGCTTTTGTTGTGCAGTAAATTAGATGATTTGGTCCCGGGTTAATTCCCCAGCATGATGAAATATTGACGATAGAGCCTCCACCAGATTCAACCATAAGAGGAATCGATGCTCGAATTAATCTAAACGGAGCCTCAACATTGATCTTCATAGAAAGCTCGTAATCCTCATCACTAGTTTGTGTGATGTCGCCGCGACTCATAAATCCAGCATTATTAATGAGTATTCCAACAGTCCCTAGTTTTGTTTGAACTTCACTTGTGAGGTTGTCGCAATAGCTTTGATCTAAGAGATCACCATAAAATACCATCGCCATGCCGCCATTATGATTGATTTCATTGGCTAGTTTATTAGCTTCATCTTCATCTTTGTCAGCGATTGCGAGTGTAAAGCCTTGCTCGGCGTATTTATTAACTATCGATTTTCCAATTCCACCAGTAGCGCCAGTCACAAGAACAACATTTGATTTATCTTTGCTCATAGTTTAATGCTCCTGATTGAGCGCCTCCATTTTAGGAATTGTTGTTTCCCTTCTAGCGATGTAATCCAATAGTTCTTCATCTTTTGCTTGATCAAGTTTTGGTTCTTGATAATCATCAAGTAGTTTTTTTGCCCCTTCAAGCCCTCTTTGAATTGTATCTTGGCTTCCATCAGCTTGCCATTGTTCAATAGAGTTATTGTCAAAAAGCTTAGGCATAAAAAAGGCCCTTTGAAAGTTTTCCATTGTATGGGGATGGCCTAAGTAATGACCCCCAGGCCCTACATCTCTAATCGCTGCTAAGCCTTCCTCAAAGTCATCCCATCGGACACCTTCAGCCATCCTATATCCCATTTCACACTGCTCAGCATCAACCACAAACTTTGCCATTGAGCAGTGCATTCCTGCCTCATTCCATCCTGCAGAATGCCAGATATAGTTTGCCCCAGATAAAAGGACAGCCATCATTGTTGATGCACTTTCATAACCTGATTGCGCATCAAATACTTTTGAGCCACCCAGAGTATTTGAGCTTCTCCAAGGAACTTTATAGTATCTTGCCATTTGTCCAATCATAAAATTCATTAGAGAGATTTCGGGAGTTCCAGCCATCGGAGCACCAGACTGCATTGATACAGTAGCCAAATAATGACCATAGATCGCAGGAGCACCTTTGCGAATAACTTGGGTATAGGCAAGTGCGGACAACGCTTCTGCATTGACTTGAGCTACAGTTGGAGCAACGCTTGCGGGAGTGTTAGCACCCCCGAGAACAAAAGGAGAGCAGAGCACTGGCTGATTGTGGGCAGAGAAAACTCTCAGTGCAGAGAGCATAGTTTGATCCCATACCAGAGGAGAGTTTCCATTGATATTTCCAGTAACAACTGCATGACTATCTATGAACTTTTCTCCAAAGAGAATCTTACACATCTCAATTACATCTTCAGCATTCTTTCCACTACTAGTCATTCCCATAAAGGTTTTATCGGAGTGTTTCATAGACGAATAAGTAATCCTGAGATGTCTGTGAGAGATTGCATGATCCATGGGTTCTACTATGTGATGGGCACTTGAATGAATAGCGGGAAGCATGTGAGAAAGCTTATGAAAGTTTGCTAGGTCCTTAAGAGTAGGAAGGCGTCTATTATTTTCTAAGTCAGTGAGGAAGGGTGCCCCTGTCATAGGGACAAATATAGAATTGTCACCCCCTATCTCTAAAGATTTTTTCGGGTCACGAGCATGCATCGTGATGCTTTCAGGAATTGATTTTATGAGCTCACGAATTAAGCCTCGATCAAAGCGCACTCTTTCACCTTGGACATCAGCACCAGCCTTTTTCCATTGTTCAAGAGCTATTGGGTCATGAAATTCTACTCCAACTTCCTCCAAAATAGATAATGAAGCGTCGTCCATTTTCTCAATTTGCTCTTCACTCATAGGCTCAGTAAGAGGGATATTTCTCTTCAGAGTAGGGAGCATTTCAATCTTTACTTTCAGACGGTCAGATCTTCTGGCTGCTCGACCGAGTCTCTCTGTAGGGGTTGACATGTCATTATTTGCTATCAATATAATAAAAGCATCGTAGATTAATTATTTAGTAAATGCAACAGTTTTTTTTCATACAAAGGTGAAAAAAACTATATCTTCTTAAATGCTTATATTCTTGATATATCAATAATTAAGAGTAAAATTTACCATTTTGAAAATGAATTTAAATAATGTCTAATCTTTCTAATAACTATATAGCAGGCGACTGGGTTAAAGGCGCAAGCTCAATATCTAATATTAATCCATCTAATACAAATGATGTCATTGGAGATTTTGCTCAAGCTAGCAGTGCTCAATTAGAGGATGCACTCAATTCAGCACAGGTTGCTCAAAGACAATGGGCTGCAACAGGCCTAGAGCAGCGTCAAGCCGTATTAATGAAGATTGGCGAAGAGATGATGGCACGAAGTGCTGAGCTCGGTGAGCTCCTTTCTAGAGAGGAGGGTAAGCCTGTCGCAGAGGGCAAAGGAGAGGTTTACAGGGCAGGTCAATTTTTTACTTACTACGCAGCTGAAGTTTTAAGACAGGGCGGTGATACAGCAGATTCAGTCAGACCAAACATTGAAATTGATGTTCGTCGCGAGCCTATGGGAACTGTTGCAATTATCTCACCATGGAACTTTCCAACTGCTACAGCGAGCTGGAAAATTGCGCCAGCACTAGCCTTTGGCAACGCTGTTATATGGAAGCCTGCGAACCTAACACCTGCAAGTGCGGTAGCATTAACTGAAATTATCTCAAAGCAAGACATTCCAAAAGGTTTATTCAGCTTGGTAATGGGCTCCGGATCATCAATCGGTCAATCATTAGCTGAGAGCCCTAAGGTGCACGCAATAAGCTTTACTGGTTCTTACGACGTAGGCCTTCAGATTGCTAGTGCGGCGTCAAAAAATTTAACAAAGTTTCAGTTAGAGTTGGGCTCTAAGAACCCTCTCGTTATAATGGATGATGCAGATATGGATGTCGCAGTTGCAGCAGCTACAGCGGGTGCTTTTGGATCTACTGGTCAAAAGTGTACCGCATCTTCTAGATTGGTTGTTCATGCCTCCATTCATGATGAGTTTGTGGATCGTATGAAAGAATCAACTTCAGCTCTCAAGGTTGGTGATGCTCTTCAAGAGGGAACTCAAATTGGTCCAGCTGTAAGTCAGCAACAACTTGACTCTAACCTTAAATATATGGCTCTAGCTAAAGAAGAGGGATGTGAAGTCGTCTGCGGAGGTGAAAAACTCGAGCTAGATAATCCTGGTTTTTATATGCAGCCAGCTTTATTAATTGGTGGAAATAACTCAATGAGGGTTAATCGTGAAGAGCTTTTTGCGCCTATGGCATGTGTGATTAAGGTTGCGGACTATGATGAGGCATTATCAGTTGCAAATGATACTGACTTTGGACTAGTTTCAGGCATTATAACTCAGTCATTGTCTACAGCAAGTCACTTTAGAAGGAATGCAGAGAGCGGATGCGTTATGGTTAATCTTCCCACTGCTGGCACAGACTATCATGTCCCATTTGGTGGTAGAAAAAATTCAAGTTTTGGCCCTAGAGAGCAAGGTTCATATGCGAAAGAGCTTTATACACAGGTTAAAACCTCTTATATTTTTAGCGGTAATCCATAATGTCTCATCCTTCATTATTTATTGATGCGCTTCAATACAATAATTGGAGTGAGGAAATATTGAAGCAAATTAACCAAGGCGGTCTGAGCGCTGTTCACGTTACAATTTGTTACCACGAAGACTTTCAAGAGATGGTGCAAAATGTGGTTGACTGGAACCGTCGTTTTGAAGATTTCTCGAGTTTGATTTTCCTGGGTCGAACTGCGGCCGATGTGGTCAAGGCTCAGAAAGAAGGAAGAACAGCTATATTTTTTGGTTTTCAGAACTGCTCACCGATTGAGGATAATATTGGTCTTGTCGAAGTGTGTCACCAGCTTGGTGCCAGATTCATGCAGCTTACCTATAACAATCAAAGCCTACTAGGAACCGGTTGCTACGAAGAGAATGATCCTGGAATTACTAGAATGGGTAAACAGGTCATCAAAGAAATGAATCGTGTTGGTTTAGTGGTGGATATGAGTCACTCTGCCGAGAGGTCAACTCTCGAGGCAATAGAAATTTCAGAACGCCCGATTGCAATCACTCATGCCAATCCAACTTTTTGGCATCCTGCGTTGAGAAATAAGTCAAATGAAGTTCTTAAGGCGCTTGGAGAGAGTGGAGGTATGCTTGGATTTTCTGTCTACCCACATCATCTTAAGGATGGATCTGATTGCACATTAGAAAGTTTTTGTAATATGATTGCTGACACAGCTGAGATTATGGGCATTAAAAATATTGGGATTGGAACAGACCTTTGTCAAAATCAGCCTGACAGCGTAGTTGAGTGGATGAGAAATGGCACTTGGACCAATGATCGTGATTATGGTGAAGGGTCAGCAAGTTTTGCTGGCTTTCCAGACCAGCCTGAGTGGTTCAGAGATAATCGTGATTTTGTAAATATTGCAACAGGACTTCGTTCTGTTGGTTTTTCAAATGATGATGTTGATTTAGTGATGGGCAAAAACTGGTTAAATTTTTTCGAATCCTCGTTTGAATCTTTATAATAAATTTATGTCTAGTGAATCTGTATTAATTGATATCGAATCTGATTTTATGAGATCACCCGAAAAGGTTATGCGCCTTGATAGAATGGGTTCTTCATTTCCTACTCGGCTGAGCTTCATGAGAACCCTCATTAGGCGGATGTCTAAGGAGAACTGGCAATTTAAGAGGACGCTTCGAAAGGTTGATAAAGATGGATATGGCGTCAGTGTTTATTCTGCTATTACGCCAAAAAGAACTTACTCATTAATCGCATTCACGCAAGAGATACCTGCTGATATGAGAACAGACAGGGTTATTGCTGAGGTATGGGATGCGACATTCAGTCTCTTTGATGGTGTGCCGACGCAAGAGGATATTGATTATTTAGCTGAAAATACCCCCCTTCAGGAAGGTGGAAGATACAGGCCGAGTGAGCTTGTTTTGGCAAGAGCAAATAAAAGTCTAAGAGTCTTTGAAAACATAATCAGTGCTCTAGCTTCAGGTAATCAGCCTGATATTGAGTTGATATCTTCGGTTGGCTACCTAATGAGAACGACTGCGGTATATGGCAGTGGCAAATTTGGTTGTGCCGATAGAGCAAAGATTGCTGATCGACCTGAGTGCAGAGCACCATTTCAAATTGAATTATTGGCAGTCTATTTGATCCGATGGTTTACTATTGATTTGGTTGAAGAGCTTGCTAAGGAAAGGGGTGGAGAGACGGCGGTCCGTCTGGATCAAAACATTAGTAGATTCATTGGTGTTGGAAACTCAACTGGACTCGGGATGGCGCCTTTTTTACTGAAGCATCCAACCCTCATTCACAATTGGGTTGTTGCGAAAGAAACAGCATTAGCAAGAGTCAGGTCTATTGAAACTGCATTACCAGGAACCCTTGAGGTTTTCCTAAAATCTCTGCTTCAGGCGAGTCAACATATTGATGAATGGAATGTTGCCGACGAAGTTCAAACAGCAAGAATTACTTGCCTGACTGATGAAATACAATCGCTTAGAATGTGGTGTGAAGATGAGTCAAATATTTTTAGACCTTATCCATGGAATGGAATTTATCAGTTTGTTGAGGACAACTTTTCTCTGGAGTGCCAAGAGATGATTGTTTCATTAATTATTGAGCCTCATGGCTCAATTGTGGATGACCTTGCAGACACAATGTCGACAACCACAATACCCAAATTTAAGGCAGCTATGAGCTTGGCTCAACTCAAGGAAGTTGTTGCTGATGCATACAAATGGGCCACAACTATTGATTTTAGTTTAAAAGAATCCCAGCACCACTTTTGGTATTACTCAGAGGATAAATTAGAGCCAAGATTTGGATCGAAGGGTGTTGATGATGGCGTTGATCAAGAAATGCCGCTTGCAATTGGTCGTGATGTTCATGACTTAAATGAGGTATTAGCAAGCACTGATGAAGATATGCCGATAGGTGAATTTGCAATGAACTACCCTCAGTTTAGACATATTATTCGCCGAATTCAGAATACTTTTGAAAGACCTTATTCTGAAGTTCAAGATAATTTACTCAGTGAGTCTATGAGGCCGTTAGACTTATTGCGATTCAAATTGGCATTCTTTGGTGCCTCAAAGTTTGATCCAAAGTCTGATCTCTGGACTCGCATTTCGATGTATCAGGGCGCTCCACTACCAGAGCAAATTCAAGATCCAAACCATGACTGCTGGTCTTTTCCAATTGCTGGGCGTTCTCAGTCTTACCCATGCATTAGTTGTTCATGCCAAAAAGCGATTTAACGATTTCGTTAAACGAAGTTCTGTTTTATTTCACTCGTGCAGGGTTTGGTGTTAAAGCACCTATTGGTGTTTCAGAAGATTTTGCAAGAAGTAATATTTGGGCTGCACAAAATGGCTTTGATCCATCCGAGTGCAGTATTCTAGCGCTGGATAATCTTGATCTAAAAAAAAGTAGCCTTTCAATCAAATTTGAAAAAAATAGTGAGAGTAGTCATCTTTTTTGCACAGAAGAAAAGGTATTGTCATCTTTGGAGGCTTCAGTAAGCTGTGTTGACTGGATTGAATTTAATGGCCTTGATGGTGAGCTAAAAATATCTAATGTTGACTGCCCTTTTCTCATTATTGCCTCTCTTGGAGCGAGTCAGTGTTCAGGGGTCAAGGTATCGTGGACAGATCAAGACAACAATAGTTTTGAAGTAAATTTCATTGATGATGTTAAATGGGAAATGATCTCTTCTTCAGAGGCTTCAATAGAGTTGAGCCATTATGCTGATGTTTATATTTCCTCTTTGGATGCTGTCAAATCTAAGATTCAAAATGGAAATAACAAAATATTTAATCTTGAAAATGAAAAGCTAAAAGTCCTGAACAATGGAGTCAAAGTTGGAGAAAAATGGCCAGAAATCTATGAGTATTTTTCTCGATGTCTCGTTAAATCAAGCGCAGAATCAAGAGCTTCTGGCGCAGGCGCAGGTCTAGTTGATACTGATTAAATTAGCACTCAATAAAGCTTACTGCTAAACCGCCGAGCGATGTCTCTTTATACTTGTTAGACATATCAAGGCCTGTCCTCTTCATGGCTGCAATGCATTGGTCTAGTGATATTAAGTGCTCACCGCTCTCTCTTAAGGAGAGTGAGCTTGCTGTATAGGCTTTAACAGCTCCAAAGCCATTTCTTTCAATACATGGAACCTGAACAAGTCCCTTTACTGGATCACAAGTCATACCGATATGATGTTCAAGAGCCATCTCAGCAGCATTTTCAATTTGCTCACTTGTGCCACCTCTTGCAGCGCACAAGCCTGCGGCTGCCATAGATGATGCAGAGCCAACCTCACCCTGACATCCAACTTCCGCTCCAGAAATTGAACTATTATGTTTGATTAGGCCGCCAATAG
The DNA here is from genome assembly GCA_938086805.1 of uncultured PS1 clade bacterium. GTDB lineage: Bacteria > Pseudomonadota > Gammaproteobacteria > PS1 > Pseudothioglobaceae > Pseudothioglobus. The sequence continues at coordinate 12,239 of CALKDH010000023.1, forward strand.
CAGAGGCTGATAAAAGGAATTGCCTGATCTGCTCTGGCGTAGCTGCCTTGTGCTTGTAGTAATAGTATAGAGTCGCCGGTACAACCCCTGCAGCGCCATTAGTAGGAGCTGTAACTACCATATGTCCAGCAGCATTTTCTTCATTAACAGCCATGGCATATGCGCACAGCCAGTCGCTAGAGCCAGCATTTTCTTTATCATTTTGAAGGCTCTCATGTAATTGCTTTGCTCGCCTTTTGGTATTAAGTCCTCCAGGCAAAATCCCCTCAGTTGTTAGGCCTCTCTCAACACAGGTTTTCATTGCATTCCAAATTTTATCTAGCTCTTGATTCAGTATCTTTTCTGGAATATTTTCTAGCTCATTGGCTTGCTTCATTTCCCAAATCGTTTTGTTATGTTCTTTTGACATTTCAAGCATTTGATCTGAGTTGTCAAATGGATATGGATAGGCTGAACTTGGCTCTGCAGCAATTGGTGCTTCAACATTATCAATTTCTTCCAAGGTAGATATAAAGCCACCCCCTATTGAAAAATAGGTGTTTGAAATTAGCAAGTTATCAGATTTATCGAGTAGTTCAAAAACAATACCATTTGGGTGTTGCTTTAATGAGTTGCGAGTATCGAAAATAATATCCTCTTCAGCAAAGAAGTTTGCTTGCATGTCATCATTAATTTTTATAGACTTTGAATTCCATGTTCGGTCAATGACCTCATCCATATTCTCATCAATTATGGTATTTGGGAGGTAGCCATGAAGGCCTAATACGACTGCCCTATCGGTAGCATGACCGACACCAGTATAAGCTAATGAATCTTTTAAAGTGCATCTAACATGATAGCCATTGTTGCTAGGATTTGTATCAATAAAATGACGCACATCACTTAGAAATGCATTAGCCGCAACCATAGGGCCCATAGTATGTGAACTAGAGGGTCCAATACCAACTTTAAATAGGTCTAAAACACTGATAAACATGGTAAATTTAAGGATACAAAAAATGCCATTCTACATTATGAAACAAATTTTAACTCTTAAAAAATTCACTAAATGTTGAATTGTTTTATGGCATTTTGATTAAAAGTAAAACCTGTCCCAGGCCTCTCTGGAATAACAATATGTCCATCTATGATATCCATTGGTTCATTAAAAAGCCTCTCAAACCATGGCATATGTTCAACTGATATACAGTTTTCTTCAGATCCAGCAACGCAAAGACTTTGCTCTGTAAAAATATGTGTTGATATTGGAACTTTGAAAGTAGAAGCCAGTTGGGCTGTTGCTTTCATTTTTGAGATCCCTCCAATTCTTTGAAGATCCGGCATCACAATATCACATCCTCTTGCATCTAACATTTTATAAACACCCTCAATAGAATATTCGTTTTCACACGAAGCGATAGGTATTGCCACTTGCTTTTTAACCTTTGCATGTCCTTTGTAATCATAAGCATTAACTGGCTCTTCCAGCCAGATTAAATCATACTCTTCCAGAGCTTTTCCCAGTGTAATAGCATCATCAGTATTGAGACCCTGATTAACATCAGCCATCAGTTCAACTTCTTGACCAATTGCTTTTCTAAGCTCTCTAACACGCTCTATATCGACAGAATTGTTACCACTACCAACCCTAATCTTCATTGCTAAAAATCCTTGACGTAAAAATTCATGAGCTTCATTAATTATTGAGTCAATAGATTGGGATAACCACAATCCTCCACTGGCATAGGTTTTAACTTTTGTATGATGAATGCCAAATAGTCTATGTAAAGGCAAATTATTCGCTTTTCCATTGATATCCCATAGAGCAGTATCAAGCGTTGATAGAGCAGCAATGCTAATACTATCTCTGCCTATGGAGTCTATTGCAAGATTTATCTTTTTCAAGATAGATGGCATTAATAAAGGGTCCTGACCAATCAATAAAGAAGCAACTTTAGAGAGCCGCTCATTATAAATTTTGATGTTTTTAGCATTCAAACTAAATAAATATCCCTCACCTGAAATCCCCCTGTCTGTCTTGATAGTGAGAAGTACGCATCCAACTGATCTCATAGTATGAATGGCAGTTGTTATAGTATTCTCAAATGGTATTTCGATAATTTGCGTCTTTATTGCATCAATATTCAAAATTCATCCCTTAATTTGATTAGTATTTAAATATTAATATTTTGATATTATATTGTTGATTTGTCCTATTTATATCGAATTAGTTAATTTATAAATCATATTTTTATCAAGTCAAATATTTATTTAAAAGGTATATTAGAAATTTTTTATGAATAAATTCATGATATGAGTAAAGAGAAAAATAATCTTCATTTGCAACAAGAGCAGATAAGAATAGATTTAGCTGCCATGTTTAGATTAACCGCAATGCATGGGTGGGACGATACAATTTGGAATCATATTACTGCGAGAGTTCCAGGATCTGAGCATCATTTTTATATGCATCGTTTTGGGCTATCTTATGAAGAGGTTTGTGCGTCTAACTTAATCAAGGTTGATGAAGAGGGAAATGTTCTTGAGGGGCCAAAGGATGTTAATACCGCAGGATTTATAATCCATAGTGCAATTCACTTAAATCATCCTAACAATAAATTTGTCTTTCATGCGCATCCGCCCAGTGCTATTGCAGCAACTGCTTTTAAGGAGATCCCTTTTCTTGTTCAAGACTCTTCAATGTTATTTGGCAAAATTGGTTATCACGAATGGGAGGGATTATCTGTTGATCCAGATGAAAGACTAAGGATTGCAAAAAATTTAGGCAATAACTCTTGCCTTGTAATGAGAAACCATGGTTTTTTAACTGTAGGAGAGACAGCTGGCCAATGCTTTATGAATATGTATTATTTGATTCGGATGTGTGAAGTTGCACTCTCAGCAACTGCGTCAAAGATAGAGGTAGACTCTGGTTTAGAGCAGCTATGGCCAATTGCTTCTAAGCAATACGAGGCATTTAAGCCTGGTTTATATGAATGGCCCGCATTATTGCGCAGATGTGATCGACTTGACTCGTCCTATAAAGAGTAAAAAGATAATGAAAAATAATTCGGCACCATCGGCTTTTAGTTCTTTTGAAATTCGATTAGAAGAGTTTGTCGATTTAGAAGAATTCCCTATTCACGATTTGACGAGTCCAATAAGGGAGATGCTCGTTAATGATTGTCGTAAAGATCTAGAGAAATGGGGATGTGCACATATCCCTAATTTTATTACTAGTTCAGCAGTACAAAAAATGAGGGATGAAGCCTTTAGGCTTATTAATGATTCTCGAAGAGCTCACAAATTTGTAAACCCTTATCTAACCGAAGATGATATTACATTGCCTATAGACCATCCGAAGCGATTTTTTGAAGAACGAACATCTTCTTTTATAAATTCCGATTTGCTAGATAGAGATTCTATACTGCGCAAGATATACGATTCTGATGTAATGGTACATTTTGTATCTGACTGTTTGAATGTAGGACCAATTTATCGTTGGGCTGAACCCCTTGGTAGAAATCCATATAGCGTCATGCATGATGGTGACTACTTTCCCTGGCATTTCGATGGAAATGACTTCACAGTGAGTATATTGGTTAATGAGTCAATAGATGGGGGTGACTTTGAATATGCTCCGGATATCCGCACACCAAAAAATGAAAATTTTGAAGACGTTAAGAGTGTTTTGCATGGCCAACGAGACAAAGTGAGAGTTTTGAGTTTAAAAAATGGTGATATTCAGATATTTAAAGGCCGCTATTCTCTTCACAGGGTCACAAAAACCAAAGGAAAAGAGCCTAGAATCATAGCTCTTCCAACTTATGTGACAAATCCATATTTAGTAAATAGACCGCATCATGCTGAAGCATTCTATGGTCGTTCAATGCCGATTCATCATGAACGCAACCTTGAACGAATAGATAAATTAACTGATTGAGGTTAGATCATGAATATAGGTTTTATTGGTTTAGGAAATATGGGTGCCGGAATGGCTAATAATTTATTGAATCATTGCAATAATTCAAATGATAAGTTGTTTGTTTTGGATCTTAATGAAATAGTCGTATCTGACTTTGAAGCTCGAGGTGCCTTCAACGGAGAGAGTGTATCAAAGATGTGTCCTCAGTGCGATGTGCTGTTCACTTCTCTTCCAAGCTCTAAAGAAGTTAATCTTTTAGCGTTTGGAACTGAAGGCATACTGCATAATTTAAAGCAAGGTGCTACCTGGTTTGAAACCTCAACAAACGAATTGTCAGAGTGGGAGAAAGTTAGAAAAAGCGCCCCAACTCACCTAACGTTAGTTGATTCTCCAGTAAGTGGAGGATCTGAGGGTGCCACTGCAGGAACCTTAACTATGTTTCTTGGTATTGACAAAGAAGTTTTAAAAAAGTTTGAGACATTGTTAAAAGTTTTTTCTAGTAATTTGCTTTGTATGGGCCCTTCAGGATCTGGATACGTTACAAAATTAGTTCAGCTTCATCTCAACTATCTTGTTGCGCAAGGTATTGGCGAAACTTTAATGATGGGAGCTAAGGCAAACTTAGACTTAAATACTTTGCATTCAGTCCTAATTAATAGCTGTTCACAAAGTTATGTAGTTGAAAACTACATACCAAAAGTTCTTGACGGTAGTTATGATGATTCGTTTTCTTTGGGACTGGCTGAAAAAGATATTAAGCTCATTGTTGAACTTGGGCGTCATCTGGGTATTTCAATGCCACTAGGTGAAAAGGTATATAAAACCTATCAAGAGGCAAAAATGAAATACGGTGAAGAATCGCCGCATTTAAGTGTAGTTAGATTAATTGAAGAAAAACATAACCAAAAATTGAGAAAGAAAAATTAAAGAAGCAGACTTAAATAAATGGTTCTCGTAAATGAGATTGGTATTGAACTACTCAGCCATTATCCATTCGAGGATAGTTTGCTTAACTAATCAATTATAATAACTCAAACTCAAAATTAAATAACAAATAAGTTATGTCAAAAAACGTGCAATTTAATCGACTTCACGATCTTCTTGACAGAATTAATGGAGTTAATTCCGGCAATATTAAGGCTGAAGATAAACCGGAATTATCTGATCAGTTTGCAGCTTATATTTTGTGGCTTGATAGTGAGCCAATGATTCCTGAGAGAACCTATAGTATTCATTTCCAGAATGAAAGCACTTTTGTCCAGGTAACAGATCTTAGCTTCAAGATTAATATCAAAACACTGAGCCAGCTCGCAGCTAAAAAGCTTGAGCAAGATGAAGTAGGCTATTGTAAGTTATCACTGAGTCAAAGAGTGTCTTTTGATGCTTATAGTGACAACCAACAAACTGGCACTTTTACAATTTTTGATACTACAAATAAGTCACTGATTGGTGCTGGAGTAATTGATTTTGCTTTAAGGCGAGCTCAAAATATTAGCTGGCATGAGACAAATATTAATCAAGAGACTCGCTCTAAAAATAAACATCAAAAGCCATGTGTACTATGGTTTACTGGTCTTTCGGGCTCTGGAAAATCAACTATTGCTGATGAGCTTGAGAAACAGCTTTATGAGCTTGGGAAACACACGATGCTACTTGATGGTGACAATGTTCGTCATGGCCTCAATAGAGACTTAGGATTCACAGACCAAGATAGGGTTGAGAATATTAGAAGGATTGCAGAGGTTTCAAAGCTCATGGTTTCATCAGGATTAATTACCATTGTTTCTTTTATCTCGCCTTTTCGTGCAGAGCGATCAATGGCGAGGACTTTATTCAATGATGACGAGTTTATTGAGGTCTTCATTGACACTCCTATCGAGGTCTGTGAAGCCAGAGACTCCAAGGGCTTATACAAAAAAGCAAGGGCTGGACAATTAAAAAACTTCACAGGTATTGACTCTGACTATGAGAAACCTGTAATGCCAGAAATTGCCCTTCAAAATAGTGACGCAAATATCGATGATCTTGTGAATAACATTCTTGATTATCTTAGAGCAAACTCAAAGATATAATAATTAATTAACTATTTAATTAGCATCTACAATGGCAATATTATTAGCATCTACTGACTTTTGGGAGGATATGGATGTCTGGTCTAGTAGCCTTCAAGAGGCAATGCCAGAGATGGATGTCAGAGTCTATCCGGATGAGGGTAATGTTAATGATATCGAGTATGCAGTGGTCTGGAAGCACCCAAGGGGAATTCTGAAACAATACCCCAATTTAAAAGCGATTCTATCTTTAGGTGCTGGAGTCGACCACGTAATTAGTGATCCAGAATTGCCAGATGGGCTTCCCATAGTTCGACTGGTTGATAAAAAATTAACCCATGAAATGATTCTGCATTCGCTTCACTGGGTTTTGCATTTTCATAGTGACCAGTATCTTTATAGAATTCAGCAACAAAGTCGTGATTGGATTCAGCAAAGCTCAGTGCAATCAGAGAATCGTACTATTGGAATCATGGGTCTAGGCAACATTGGCAAGGCAATTGGCGACTCACTTATTAATTTAGACTTTAAGGTTATTGGTTGGGGCGCAAGTCCAAAAAGTTCACTTGGGGAAATTGAATATTATTATGGCCAGGAGCAGCTATCAGGGTTTCTTAGTCAAACTGATATACTCATTAATGTTCTGCCATTAACTGAAAATACTAAAGATATATTGACCAAATCTGAGCTTAGTTATCTTCCTAAAGGCTCGTTCATCATTAACATTGGAAGGGGTGGTATTATCAATGAGAATGACTTGTTATCCATATTGGATACTGGACACGTTGCTGCTGCAGCTTTGGACGTGTTCGCAGAAGAGCCACTCCCTGAAAATAATTCACTTTGGAGCCACCCTTCTGTGTATGTGACTCCTCATATCGCGGGTCAAAGCAATCCTAGTTCTGCGGCAAAAACAATCGCTGAAAATATTCAGCTTATTGAAATGGGAGAGCTCCCTTATCCCATATATAGCTTGGATAGTGGGTATTAGTGAAAACTATATTTGGCTAAATTATTTGCCAAGATTTTATTCTAAATTAGAGGAATTATATTTAGGTTATACTAATCATGTTATTTATATGAATTCATGGGCAATTGAATTCAACTAAAAACACTAATCTTATATAATATTGTTTTTTTGAGACAAAAACTAATGTCTGTAGGAAGTGAAATAAGAAAAACCCCATTTCATCAAATGCATGTTGATGCAGGTGCAAAAATGGTTCCTTTTGCTGGCTATGAAATGCCAGTGAGTTACCCTCTTGGAATAAAAAAAGAACACACTCACACAAGAGAAAGAGCTGGGCTCTTTGATGTATCTCACATGGGGCAAATTAGATTATCTGGTGAGCAGGTTATGGCTGCTTTGGAGTCTTTAGTTCCAGTGGATATTATCGACTTGCCTAAAATGAAGACGCGTTATGCTCTTTTTACAAATGAAAATGGTGGGGTGCTTGATGATTTGATGGTTACAAATCTTGGAGATAATAGTTTATTTCTAGTTGTCAATGCTGCATGTAAATATGCTGACTTTAAACATCTTCAAGATCATTTGGGTTCAAGCTGTGAATTAGAATTAGATGATGATTTAGCCTTGTTGGCATTACAAGGTCCAAAAGCTGCTAAGGTTTTAAGTGGGCTTGCTCCTGCGGTCAATGAGATGACATTTATGACTGCCAAGCAGGTAATGATTAATGACATCAGTTGTTTTATTACTCGCTCTGGATATACAGGGGAGGATGGTTTTGAAATCTCAGTTTCAAGCCAAGATGCTGAAAATCTTGCAGATATATTACTCTCAAGTGATGAGGTTGATTGGATAGGTCTTGGAGCTAGAGACTCTCTTCGTCTTGAAGCTGGCTTATCTTTATATGGACATGAACTGGATACTTCACATAGTCCTGTAGAGTCATCTTTGAATTGGGCGCTTTCAAAAGTAAGAAGGTTAGGTGGAGAGCGCGAGGGTAATTATTTAGGTGATAAAATTATTTTGAATCAACTTCAACATGGCTCAGATACAAAAGTAGTTGGTTTACTTCCAGAAGGAAGGATGCCGGTTAGAGATGGGGCAATAATTCAGGATGAAAATGGAAATCAAATTGGATATGTCACAAGTGGTGGTTTTGGCCCAACTTTAAATAAGCCAATATCTATAGCAAGACTGGAGACAAAATATACAAATAGCCAGTCCAAACTTTTTGCGCTGGTCAGAGAGAAGAAAATAGCAGTTGAGATTATAAAACTGCCATTTGTTAAACACAACTATTACAGAGGTTAAACATTAATAAGGAGAAGTAATGAGTATTAAGTATTCTGAAGATCATGAATGGGTTGATGCTAAAGAAGATGATTTAGTAGTAATTGGAATCACGGATTTTGCTCAAGAGCAATTGGGTGATTTGGTGTACGTAGAGCTCCCGGAAGTTGGTGATGAGTGCACAAAGGGTGAAAATATATCTGTCATTGAATCAGTGAAAGCTGCTTCTGATTTGGTTGCGCCAGTCTCTGGTTCAATTATTGAAGTGAACAGCAGATTAGAGGATGAGCCAGAGATTGTGACTGAGGATTCAATGGGCGAAGGTTGGTTTATTAAGGTTAAGTTATCAGACCCAGCAGAGCTAGATGAGTTGATGGATGAAGAGGCATACAACGCATTTATTGAAGAATAGAAGAACTGAAAGAGAGAAGTTAATGAAGGATAAGATTGAAGATTTATTGAATAATGATGCTTTTACTAATAGGCATATTGGATCATCAAGCGCACAAAAAAATCAAATGCTTGACTATCTTGGTTTTGATAACTTAGATAAATTAATTGATGAAATAGTGCCAGATGTTATACGTCGAAAAGAGCCGATGAACATTGCTGATGGAATGTCAGAACTTGCTGCGCTTAAACAGCTCAGAAATCTAGCAAGAATGAATATTCGTTATAAGTCTTTTATTGGCCAGGGCTATTACAACTCTATTACACCTCCAGTCATCCAACGAAATGTTGAAGAAAATCCAGCTTGGTATACTGCTTATACTCCATATCAACCAGAGATTTCTCAAGGTCGCCTTGAAGCTCTAATGAACTTCCAAACAATGGTCTCTGATCTCACTGGAATGGATTTAGCAAATGCCTCTATGCTAGATGAGGCAACTGCTTGTGCAGAAGCTATGACGCTAAGCCATAGAGTAAGTAAGTCTAAAAGCAATGTGTTTTTTGTTGCAAATGACTGCTATGCTCAGAATCTGGAGGTTATTAAGACTAGAGCTGAGCCGTTAAATATTGAAATAGTTTTTGGGGATCCCCTCAAAGATTTGAAAGACCTAGATTGTTTTGGTGTTCTTCTTCAGTACCCAAATACTTATGGTGCTTTTAGTGATTTTACAAAGCTGATAGAATCTATTCATGAGAAGAAGGCACTTGTCGCAGTGAGTGCTGACATACTGGCTTTAACACTTCTGAGGCCACCTGGTGAGATGGGTGCTGATATTGTAGTTGGCAATACTCAAAGATTTGGGGTTCCAATTGGTTATGGAGGTCCTCATGCAGCTTATATGTCGACCAGAGACAAATATAAACGGTCAATGCCTGGAAGAATTATTGGTGCTTCAGTTGATACAAAAGGAAGGCTTGCATACCGACTAGCATTACAAACCCGGGAGCAACACATAAGAAGAGAGAAAGCTACAAGTAACATTTGTACTGCGCAAGCTTTATTGGCTATTATGGCTAGTATGTATGCTGTCTATCATGGTCCAGAGGGATTAAGAAACATTGCTCGGCGTATTTTTAAATATGCAGCTGTCTTTGCTGATGGTATGAAGGATATGGGCTTTCATGTTGTTAATGACACTTTTTTTGATACTCTTACAATTGAGGTTAAAAATTCAGATGCAATAGTGATGCAAGCTGAAAAAAATGGATACAACATTAATGTATTTAGTAAAACGCTTGTCTCAGTCTCGTTTGATGAACTTAGTACTCCAGAAGACATAGAGTACTTATGGAGAATTTTTAATACTGAATCAGAATTAAGCGCGCAGTCATTATTTGAAAAAAGTAAATCAAAAATTAAAAAAAGTTTAAAGAGGGAATCTGATTTTCTTACGCATGAGGTCTTTAATACTTATCGTTCTGAAACCAACATGATGAGATATATTCGGTACCTTGGAGATAAAGATATTGCACTGGATCGATCTATGATTCCACTGGGCTCCTGCACCATGAAACTTAATGCTGCAGCAGAGCTGATACCAGTGAGTTGGCCAGAATTTTCTCAAATTCATCCAGCAGTCCCTATGAACCAGGTGATTGGATACCAGCAGATGATTAGTGAGCTTGAGGAGATGCTATGTGAGGCAACTGGATACGCAGCAATTTCACTTCAGCCTAATTCTGGAGCTCAGGGAGAATATGCTGGATTAATTGCAATAAGGGGATATCATCGAAGCAGGGGTGATGACAATCGAAATATCTGCTTGATTCCATCATCAGCTCACGGAACAAATCCTGCCTCTGCTCAGATGGCCGGAATGAAAGTCATAGTCATTGATAGCACTGATGATGGTAATATCGACCTTGAAGATTTGAGAGCAAAAACCAAAGAGCATGAAGAAAATCTTGCAGCGATAATGATTACATATCCTTCTACTCATGGGGTGTTTGAAAAAGACGTGAGAGAAGTTTGTAATATTGTTCATGATGCTGGTGGACAAGTCTATATTGACGGAGCAAACATGAATGCAATGGTTGGTGTCTCGGCTCCTGGAGAGTTTGGTGGTGATGTCTCACACCTTAATCTTCATAAGACATTTGCTATACCTCATGGTGGGGGTGGCCCAGGTGTTGGACCAATTGGAGTTAAAGAACATCTCATCGATTTTTTACCAAGAACACCTCTAAATAATACAGATGTTGGCAGCATTTCTGGGGCTCCTTGGGGCTCAGGAAGCATCCTTCCAATTAGCTGGATGTATATAGCTATGCTTGGAAAAGATGGCCTCTATGAGTCAACATGTAACGCCATTCTTAATGCAAACTATATTGCTAAGCGTCTTGCGGAGCATTATCCGATTCTATATTCTGATGAGAATGGAAGGATTGCACATGAGTGTATTATCGACATTAGGCCGATTAAGGACACTGTTGGAATAAGTGTTGATGATGTAGCTAAACGTCTCATAGATTTTGGTTTTCACGCACCAACAATGTCTTTTCCTGTAGCAGGAACGTTGATGATTGAGCCAACAGAGTCGGAGTCTATGGATGAGCTTGATCGATTCTGTGAAGCAATGATTCAAATAAGAAAAGAAATCAAAAAGGTTGAATCGGGTGAATACTCTACTGAAGATAATCCATTAATTAATTCGCCACACACTCTAGAAATGGTAACATCAACGCAATGGGAGTTTTCATACTCCAGAGAAGAGGCAGCTTATCCAGTCGAGAGCCTAAGGCGAGTGAAGTACTGGCCGCCAGTGTCTAGAGTGGATAATGTCTATGGCGATAAGAATTTAGTTTGTTCTTGTCCAAGCATTGAAGATTATAAGTAGATTTTTATGAAATCATTCTTGATTAGCGTTTTGGGAGACGATAAGCCTGGACTTGTTGACGGCTTGTCAAAGATCATTGTTTCAAATAATGGAGACTGGATTGAAAGCAATATGTCTAGTTTTGAGGGTAAGTTTGCTGGAATTCTTAAAGTCAATGTCCCCTCAAGTGATGCTTCAAATCTAAAAAAAGATTTAACTACTGCTTCTTTAGGTCTTCAAATTGCTTGTGAAGAGACGCACCCGGTTGATGAGCTAAGTAATGTTAAAAGCTACAATATAGAGCTTATTGGACAAAATCATGTTGGCATTATTAATAAACTTTCCCATGTTTTGGCGGATGAGTTACAAGCTAATGTTGAAGAGTTAAAGACTGAAATTATCGATGCTTCGATGTCAGGAGAGCAACTTTTCAAAGCTGAAATTACACTTCATTTACCGAGTGATCTTGATGAAAATCTTGTTAGAGATAAGCTTGAGCTTATTGCTGATGAGATGATGGTTGAGATTTATTCATACGAGAGCTAGGCCTAATTAAACCTGCATCTAAAATTCTCCGTGGGCAATAAAAGCGCTATTTCTGTAGCTTTTTTTTCCATAATTGAATGGTTGGTTATTTGGGAGTAAGACTGTACCGCCCGCTGCTCTCAATACGGCATCTCCCGCAGCAGTATCCCATTCCATTGTTGGTCCAAATCTAGGGTATACATCTGCTTCACCACAAGCGACCAAGCAAAATTTCAATGAAGAGCCTATTGAAATTGTCTCCCTAACATTGTTGCTTGTAAGCCACTGATCTGTTGATTCATCTCTATGGGATACGCTAGCAACTGCTACAGGACCCGAACTGGGAACTGCTCGTATTTTAATTTCTTTAAAGTCAACATCAGATTCTTCAAAGGCTCCTGTCAAGGTAGAGCCAAAAAACATTCGATTAAGTGCCGGTGCAAAAACAACACCTAAGGTAGGAATACCATTTTCAATAAGACCAATATTTACAGTAAATGAGCCAAGCCCATCTTTCTTTAGAAACTCTTTTGTACCATCAAGTGGATCAATCAGAAAAAATTGATTGCTAACATCTAAATCATGACTACTGGAATTCTCCTCAGAGACAATTGGGATATTAGGAATGATGTTCTTAAGTCTACTTAAAATGACTTTATCCGCAGCTTTATCCGCAAGGGTGACCGGCGAACCATCATCTTTGTAGTTAACGTCAAATGAACTTTCATAAATCTTCATTATCTCGCGACCTGCATCTCGAGCTACTAACTTTAACTCATCAAGTAATTGTGGATATTCTATTGTTTTCATTATTTAATCAAGTATATCTAGTTAATTCTTGAAAATATACCAACACAAAGGAAATAGAACTTGATAAAAATTTGATTTATAAATTGATAATTTAAATCCCAAGGGTTTAAACAATAATGTTGTTCTCTGGGCCATATGGAAACTGAGTAATATCATAGGCACTATCTTCAGTCAGAACCATAACATCATGTTCTCTATATCCTCCTGCGCCAGGCTTACCTTCAGGAATCATGATCATAGGCTCCATAGATACGACCATATTTTTTTGAAGGACTGTATCAATATCTTCTCTAAGCTCAACACCAGCTTCGCGCCCATAGTAATGAGATAGAACTCCAAATGAATGGCCATATCCAAATGTTCTACTTTCGAGTAAGCCATATTCTTCAAAAATTTTGTTAAGCTCAAGAGCTATATCTTTGCAAGCGACACCTGGTTTGATGAGCTTCATTCCTTCTTCGTGGACTTTTACATTAATCTCCCACAACCTCAAGGACTCATCATCCACATGGTCGTAAAACAAGGTTCTTTCAAGTGCTACATAGTATCCAGCAATCATTGAAAAGCAATTAAGACTGAGAATATCACCTTTTTGAACTTTTCTTGTCGTCACAGGGTTATGAGCACCATCAGTGTTGATTCCAGATTGAAACCAAGTCCATGTATCCATTAGCTCTGAGTGAGGATAGCGCTTTGCAATTTCTCTAACCATGGCTTGAGTTGAGTGAAGTGCCACCTCATGTTCAGGAACACCCTCTTTAATTGCTTCGACAAGAGCTGCTCCACCAATATCACAAACATTAGCGCCCTGAATAATGTGAGCTATTTCCTCATCAGATTTAACTGATCGCATTTTCATACAGTCGACAGAAATATCAATAAATTGTGCTTTGTCAAAGGCAACATGAAGTTTATCGAGACGTTCCTTAGTAATATGATCAAACTCGATACCAATTTTTTCACCATTCTTAACAATCTGCTGAAGCGCGTAAAAAAAACTGTCTTTTTGCCAGTCTGTGTAGACAAGATTGTCACCAAATGTCCTCCTGAAAGGTTGACCACCATCAATATTGGCTGTAACTGAAGTGACTTTATCTTGTGTAACAACCAGTGCATATGGTCTTCCAAAAGAACAGTAAAGGAAGTCACTGTAGTAATTAATACCATGTATAGAGGTAAAAATTATTGTACCTATATTGTTTTGAGCCATATGCGCCCTCAGTTTTCTTTGCCTATTTTGGTATTCTGCATCACTGAATGTGTGAGCTATAGTGTCACCATTAGGAATGTTAATTGTTCTTGGCATTTTCATAGCGGCTCCTGTATATGTGTTAATTTGTGCGGATGTTAGACAATTTCTTAAAGTATAGCAAGCTTTTTTTAGATAACCAAGTTTAGACCAACAGATTGAAGAGACTTTTAGGCAACTCTTTCCCTAGTCTTGCTCAATAAATTTTCACGAACAAAAGTATAAACACCTGATGCAACAATAATGGATGCTCCAAGAAGCGTCATCATATCGGGTCTTTCGGAGAGGACAATAATTGAAAGTAGCATGGCGAATACGAGTCTTGAATATCTGAATGGTGAAATAACTGACATTTCACCAGTTCTAGCTGCAATAACAATTGAGTAATATGCGATTACACCAAAGGCCGATGCACCAGCAAAATATAAAATTTCATTGGAGCTAGGCAATAACATCTCTGAACTGAACGGTATTAACATGATGCCAGAAACACCAAATGCCAAGAAGGCATATAAGGAGATAGTTACAGATGGCAATTTCACTTCAATTGCTCGAGTCGCAAGATCTCTTCCAGCTAAAAAAGTAGCACCTAGTAATGCAAAAATAGAGGCTGGCATAAAGTTTCCAAAGCCAGGTCGGAGAATCAGTAAAACACCAAGAAAACCAACAAAAACTGCTGTCCATCTGCGCCAACCAACCTTTTCTTTGAAGAAGATAGCTGCTCCAATAGTGACTAATAAAGGCATGACCTGAATGATCGCTGATGCCGAAGATAGCGGTGTTAAAGCAATAGCAAGAACAAAAAATAAAGCACCAAAAAGCTCACATAAAGTGCGAACAATAATGGGAGTATTCAACATATCCTTATGGAAAATTGGAGCCTTTGTCAATAACCCAATGATGAGAAATATAATGCTTCCACTGAATCCAAGAATAATAATAATCTCAGAAATTGGAAGATTTTCTGAGAGCATCTTAATAAATAAATCCTCACATGCAAAGCCTGCCATCGCGAGAATCATAAATAAACTCCCCTTTAAATTCTCCATCTCATTTCAAAGTAATTCAAAGTTGAATTTTAACTGGAGCCATGATTTCTTGAGTACTTATTTTGTGCTTCGGGAGTCCATTGACTTAATGCACCTTCAGCAGGTTGAAAAATGTCAACTTGAAGTGGATAGCATTTGGCAGCATCACTTGAATGACTCGAGCTGCAATCGCCTCCTGGACAAGCTGATAATCCACAGAGAAGATCAATTTCAGCAAAGAATTCTATAAAGTCATCTGGACGAACTGGACTAGCTTTCATGAAATACTGATGGGTGTCTTTTGTAAATCCAGTGCACATAAAGACATTGAGTACATCATGAACATGATGCTCGATTTCATTAATTGGTTTTTGTTGTTGCTTTGAAAGCGCCCTGCACAGGTTAGAGTGACAACAATAATGATACTCCTCATTATTTAATGCAATATGTGTATAGGGGTCACATCGAGTTCCAATAACATCATGGACGCTTCCCCCATCATCATCATATCCATACCAGTCAAGACTGTCATGAGTAATTGTAGCCATAGGTCTTAAAAATGGCAGGTTTGAATATAGTCTATCTCCAGTACTTACATGGGTCCCATATAGTGCACGCGTTTTGCCACTAAAGAATCGTTCATCGATATTATTTTTATTCCATAAATTTAAATCACCCACTTGTGGACCCTCTTTGCTAATAATTCGAAAAAAATGACCAGCGGGAACTTCAAAAGTTTTGGCATCTCTAGGAGGAATAATGATAGATTCTATTAGATTCATTTTCTTACTTGCAGTTTTATAAAAAGTTGCATCAAAAACTGGAAGATTATCAATAGGATAAGATATTACTGGTTTTATAGAACGCCGAATTTCAGCATCATTCGGTTCTGGACTTAGATTAATTATTTTCATATTTGTCTCCTATTAAAAGAGCTATATTTAGTGGCACTATTTTAGATGGTCTTTCCAAAACCGCCTCCACCAGGTGTTTTAAGTATAAAAAGATCATTTTCACTTACTTCAATTTGCCCTTTAGTGCCGAGATGTGTCACACTCTCATCAGAATGAATCACATAGTTCTTGCCAAGGGCTCCAGACCCCCCTCCACATAAGCCGTAGGGTGGAATTTTTCTGTGACCTGCTATGATATTGACCGTCATTGGTTCAAGAAAGCGCAGCCTTCGATCAACTCCATCACCACCATTATTCATGCCTTTCCCGCCTGAATTTTTTCTGATGCTAAAAGACTCTAGTTTAACTGGGAATCGCCATTCTAGAACCTCTGGGTCAGTCAATCTTGAGTTAGTCATGTGGGTATGAACTGCGCTACATCCTGGCTGATTGATGCTGGCACCCGAGCCTCCACAGATTGTTTCATAATTTTGAACTTTGTCATTACCCCAAATAAAGTTGTTCATTGTTCCTTGAGATGCTGCAAAGTCTCCTAGAGCACCTAGTAAAGCATCAACAATATATTGAGATGTTTCAACATTTCCGGAAAAAACAGCAGCAGGGTACTCAGGATTGATCATTGAGTTTTTAGGAATGACTAAATGTAAGGGTTTGAGGCAACCAGAATTTAGAGGTATATTATCATCCACCAGACAGCGAAAAACATACAGTACTGCAGCATAACAAATTGCACTCGGTGCATTATAGTTTCCAGGATGTTGTTTGCTAGTTCCTGTGAAATCAATCGTTGCAGAGCGCCTTACTTTATCCACACTAATAGATACACAGACTTGATGACCGTCATCCATCTGATAGGTAAAGCTTGAGTCACTTAAAACATCTAAAACTCGTCGAACTGATTCCTCAGCATTGTCTTGTACATAACCCATATAAGCATGAACAACTTCTACTCCATAGTGCTCGATTACTTTTTTAAGTTCTTGAGACCCTTTTTCTGCAGCTGCAACTTGCGCCTTTAAATCTGCAATATTTTGATTTATATTTCTTGCTGGATATTCCGCTTGAGTCAATAATTCTTTAATTTCATCCTCAAGAAACACCCCTTTGGAGACAATAGTAAAATTATCGATTAACACCCCCTCTTCTTTAATATGGGTTGAATTAGCTGGCGCAGAGCCTGGAACTGTTCCACCTATGTCAGCATGATGACCCCTGGTGGCGACATAGAAAATTACATTTTCATTAGAGTTGTCGAATACAGGCTTTATTAGTGTGATGTCTGGTAAGTGAGTTCCACCGTTGTAAGGAGCATTAATGAGAAAGGCATCTCCAGATTTCATTGTAAGTGAGTTTTCACGAATAATAGTCTTAATTGACTCACTCATTGAGCCCAAATGAACAGGCACATGGGGAGCATTAGCAACCAATTCACCTTCAGGAGAAAATACAGCACAGGAAAAGTCTAATCGTTCTTTGATATTGACAGATGACGCAGTATTCTCCAGTACCATGCCCATTTGTTCTGCAACATTCATAAACAAGTTATTAAAAATCTCTAACATAATCGGGTCTACGTTAGTTCCAATGGCTTTAGACCTGAAGACTTCTTGAGTTCGTGTAAGAATTAAATCATTGCTATCTTTAAGAAGCCCATCCCAACCTGGCTCTATGATGAATGTAGACGTTGGTTCAATAATCACCGCAGGTCCAGATATTTTTTCATTGGGCTTGATATCATCTCGATTATAAAAAATAGTTTTTTCGAGTCTCCCATTTATAAAAATATCTTCAGTTGCTAAAGACTCAGTATTTGTTTTATTGTGAGTACTTACCTTTGAATGAAATTGCTCACTTTGACACGACACCTCTGTCTGAATTGATTCAATAATGATCACCTTTTCTGGCGAGATAAATCCAAACCTTGATTTATGCGTATTCTCAAAATCCACTTTCATTTTAGAAAATTTCGCAAATTTAATAGGTAATGATGTGTCAGAGTCTTTGTATCGAAGAAAAACCCGATCGGTATATTTAAATAGCTTCTCATTTAGGTTTTGTGAAATTAAATCTTGTTTCCCATCAGAATGAAGGCT
This sequence comes from uncultured PS1 clade bacterium, assembly GCA_938086805.1. Taxonomy (GTDB): domain Bacteria; phylum Pseudomonadota; class Gammaproteobacteria; order PS1; family Pseudothioglobaceae; genus Pseudothioglobus. The sequence continues at coordinate 30,336 of CALKDH010000023.1, forward strand.
TTTAAAATCCTTATTCAGTGGGCCTATTAAGCTAATTTCTAAGGGCAATTCAACTGCTAAATTGTTGATTGTTCGACTATCAGCAAGTCCAATGCCGTAGGCAGATAAAACACCTGCATAAGGATGAAGATGGATTTTTTTGATGCCTAGTTTATCAGCTACCATGCAGGCATGTTGACCACCAGCTCCACCAAAACAGGAGAGTGTATAGTTGCTGACATCATAGCCACGTTGAACTGATATTTTTTTGATTGCATTTGACATGCTATCAACTGCAATCGATAAAAAGCCTTCTGCAACCTCAAAGGGAGTAACTGCTTTCTGGGTTTTTAATGAAATATTTTTAGCCAGAGTGGTAAATTTTCTTTGAACAATTTTGAGGTCAAGTTTTTGATTACCCATAGGACCAAAAACATTAGGAAAGTAATCTGGATTAAGCTTGCCAAGCATCACGTTACAATCAGTCACTGTAAGAGGACCACCGTTGCGATAACAGGCTGGTCCCGGAAAAGCTCCAGCCGATTCTGGGCCAACGCGATATCTAGACCCATCAAAATGAAGAATAGATCCACCACCTGCAGCAACAGTGTTTATCAACATCATAGGTGATTTGATCCTGACGCCTGTCACCTCTGTCTCGAGGGTTCTTTCATATTCGCCATTGTAGTGGCAGACATCGGTCGACGTCCCTCCCATGTCAAAACCTATTAGTTTATTTAGCCCAATATTTTCTCCAGTTTTGACCATACCAACTACACCACCTGCAGGGCCTGAAAGAATAGCATCCTTTCCTTGAAAGTGGTTGGCATCTGTCAGACCCCCATTCGATTGCATAAACATCAATTGACTTAAGTTTGATTGACTAGTTCCCAGCTTAGTTCTAATTTGATTAACATAACGACGAAGTATGGGAGATAAGTAGGCATCAACTACTGTCGTATCTCCGCGAGGAATGATTTTCATGAGTGGGCTTATCTGATGGCTGACAGAAATTTGTGTAAACCCAATTTCATTGGCTATTATACTAATTTGCCTTTCGTGTTCTTGATACCTGTATCCATGTAACAAAACAATTGCAATAGATTTGAAGCCTTTTTTATAGGCCTGAGAGAGTATTTTTTTTGTATCTGAAATATCCAGAGGTTTTAATACTTTTCCTCCTTTGTCAACTCGCTCATCGATTTCAACCACATCAGAATAAAGCATATCTGGAAGTTGAATGTCTAAGGAAAATAATTCAGGTCTTTGTTGGTATCCTATTCTTAAGATGTCTGCAAAGCCTTTCGTGATTGCTAAGAGTGTCTTTTCTCCTTTTCTTTCTAGAAGTGCATTAGTGGCAACTGTAGTGCCCATCTTTATAGACTCAATTTGATGAGTTGGAATAGGCTCTTTGTCTTCTAAAGACAGCAAATCTCTAATGCCCTGAATTGCTGCATCTTCATAATGGAGTGGGTTTTCAGATAATAGTTTATGACTTGAGATCTCCCCATTAGGGTTTTTACTAATAATATCAGTAAATGTTCCACCTCTATCAATCCAAAACTGCCACTTTGGTTTTTCATTTAAATTCATTAAAAACTTTTGAATAAAATCTTTACATGAATTATATAGGCAAACAAATTATTTGATTTTCTTAACTAGAGGATTAAAAAAAATCATTGACATCTAGAAGTTTTAGGAACACAATGCCGGAATTATTTCTAGTCATAGAGTTAAAGGGGGCGACAGGTTGAAGAATAGCTATTTAATCGGTTTTTTTCTTGTTGTCGTGAGTGGAGTAATATGGAGCTTTGGAGCCCCACTTGTAAGATATCTAGAAGACGCTGAAATCTATAGGCTTCAGTATCTTCTTTACAGAGGCTTAATCATCACCTCAGTCATACTCATTTTCGTTCTTTTTAGAGAGGGGAGGAACTTTTTCCATACTTTTAGGAGAATAGACTCATGGAGCTTGATTGGAAGTCTTGTTATGTCTGTTACATTTTTTGGGTGGATATATGCACTCACAACAACTACAGTTGCAATAACTCTTCTCATGCTCGCAGTTTCTCCAGTTTTGTCCGCATTTTTGGGATACCTCATTCTCGGTGAGAGACTGAGTAAAAGTACACTGATCAATATGTTCATTGTAGCAATAGGAATTACCATCATGGTTTGGGACACTGATAAGTCAGCAACCATCATCGGTGTTATTTATGGATTTTTTGTTGCTCTGGGTTTTTCTATCTATACAATTACGATTAGAAAAAACCCCGAGGTTCCCAAGTTGTTAACTCCAGCTCTTGCTGGTTTCTTTTGCATGATCTGGGCGACAATTCTTATACTGCTAACTGGTGGTAACTTTGAGATGCCATCCGCTAATATTGGGATTAGTATGACTCATGGTCTCGTTGTAGGTATAGGTTTAATATTGTATGGTCTTGGAGCAAAATACCTCCCTAGTGGAGAACTTGTCATGCTTTCTTTGCTTGAAGTTGTCCTGGGTATTTTTTGGGCATGGCTTCCAGTTCTCGGAATTAATGAGGTTCCAACTCGAAATACATTAATTGGTGGATTGGCGATTTTATTTGCGATTGTTATGCAGGGCGTTTATGCACGAAAAAAACACCTGATTCCAATGCCATAAACTACTGTATTAACAGTATTTTTTGTTTTAATTGAAAGATTGCTTTAGCTCGCTTTAATTGTTAAAATTCTCACTTTTTTATCTAATCTTACTCAAAGGTTAAGTAGATATATTTACACTTTTTGTATTTAATAATTACATAGTAGAATCAGTGTTTATGAAGTGAGCATCGAACTCTGATGCTACAATTGAATGTTTTTGAAAGAGCATAAGTGGAATGAGCAAACTAGTCTTACCAAATATTAACAGTGAAGACCCGATTCGCTGGACAGGTGATGTGTCGCCGCTTGAATGCATTGATATAAAAGATGAAACACATAATGTTAAAAGTTTTACATTTAAATCAAAGAAAGATGCTTTCTTTCAGTTTTACCCAGGGCAACACACAACACTTTTTTTGAAAATTGATGGCAATGATGTAATGCGAACTTACACTATTGCTTCAAGCCCTACCAGGCCTAATACTATAACAATTACAAATAAAAGAATGGTGGATGGCGTTGTAACCAATTGGATGCACGATAGTTTGAAGGTTGGTGATTGCGTTGATGCTCTTGATATTGGTGGTTCCTTCTCTGTGGCCTTAGATAAACCAAAGTCAAAAATATTATTTTTATCAGGAGGGAGTGGAATTACTCCAATGCTTTCTATGACAAGATATTTTTGTGACCTATTTGTGGATGTGGATATAGCTTTTATTCATAACGCACAATCTGAACAAGATTTAATTTCAAAAGATGAGATTGATTTTTATGAATCAAGTCAAAGTGATTTTAAAAGCCATTATGTTTGTGATAAAGATAGTGAAAGTTGGACTGGGCCTACTGGTTTTTTGAATAATGAGATGCTCCTCAATCTCGTTCCTGATTTTGCGGAAAGAGAAATCTATTGTTGTGGGCCTGAACCTTATATGCAGAATGTAAAAAAAATACTTGGTTCAACTAATTATGATATGAATTTCTATCATCAAGAGAGCTTTGATATTGAGAGTTCAACGGCCCAAAAAAATATGGCAATTAATGTTGATTTGCCTGAACATAAAGTTACAGAAAGTGAAATAAATGAATATAATGTCACCCTGTCAAAGAGCGGAGATGTTGTGCCTTGTGGAAGCAATACTAATATCTTAGTTTCCATTCAAAAACAAGGTATCACTGTTCCATTTGCATGCTCACAGGGTTTGTGTGGAACTTGTCGAACTAAAATGCTTGATGGAACTGTTGAAATGGATGCTCAAGGCGGACTTTTGAAGTCGCATGAACAAGAAGGATATATTTTGACTTGTTGCTCCTATCCAACAAGTGATATTGTGCTTGATTTATAGATTATTAGTTGAGTAAACGTTATGCAAAAAAAATATTCATGGTATTCGCTTTTAAAGGCAGGATTAGCTAACCAAGATTGGGATAAGGCTATACCCTCATCAAAACCCAAATCAAAATATGATGTGATTATCATTGGAGGTGGTGGGCATGGGCTTGCTACAGCCTATTACCTAGCCAAAGAGTGTGGTATCAAGAATGTTGCAGTGGTTGAGAAGGGCTATATTGGTGGAGGAAATACCGGAAGGAATACCACTATCATTAGGTCTAATTATTTGAGAGATGAAGCATCCAGTCTTTATGAGCATTCAATGAGGTTGTGGGAGGGCTTGAGTGAGGATTTAAATTTCAATGTTATGTTTAGTCAGAGAGGTGTTTACAATCTCGGGCATACCCTTCAGGACATGAGGGATATTGAAAGAAGAGTTAATGCTAATGTATTAAATGGTGTTGATGCTGTAGTAGTCGACCGTAAAGAAATCAAAGAACAAATTCCAATTATCAATACATCAAAAAATGTAAGGTATCCAATTATGGGGGCTTCATTTCAGGCGCGTGCTGGGGTTGCTCGTCACGATGGTGTTGCCTGGGGCTTTGCTCGTGCTGCTTCAAACCTTGGAGTCGATATAATTCAAAATTGTGAGGTAATCGATATTGAAGTCGAAGAGGGTCGAGTTAAAGGAGTAAAAACCACTCAGGGTGATATTATGGCAGACCGTGTTGGATGCGTAAGTGCTGGCCACTCATCGGTAATAGCGAGAATGGCTGGCTTAAGGCTTCCAGTAGAAAGTCATCCACTGCAGGCTTTTGTGTCTGAAGCAATGAAACCAATTCTTCATACTGTTGTCATGTCTAATGCTGTTCATGGCTATGTTAGTCAGAGCGATAAGGGCGATTTAGTAATAGGTGCTGGTATTGATGGATACAATTCTTATGCTCAACGTGGCAGCGCTAAAATAGTCGAGCACTGTGCAGCAGCAATTCTTGAATTATTTCCAATTTTCTCGCGTGTTCGAATGAATCGACAGTGGGGCGGCATTGTGGATGTGTGTCCTGATGCATGTCCTATTATTAGTCCAACTAAGATTGAGGGCCTCTATTTCAATTGTGGTTGGGGAACAGGAGGTTTTAAGGCCACTCCAGGTTCAGGGAATGTCTTTGCTCACACTATTGCGCAAGACAAACAGCATGATTTGGCCGTTCCATTCCATATTGATCGTTTTACAACTGGTGCACTGATTGATGAGCATGGTGCTGCTGGTGTGGCGCACTAATTTATTTTAAAGGTAATATTATGTTTTCGATTCATTGTCCATATTGCAAAGAGCCTAGAGATCAGAATGAATTTTCGCCTGCTGGAGAAGCTTTTATAGCAAGACCTGAAAATCCTGAAGCCTTAAGTGATGAACAGTGGGCTGATTATGTATTTTATAGGACTAATATCAAGGGGGACCATTGGGAGCAATGGGTTCATACTTCTGGATGTCGGAAATATTTTTTAGTAAAAAGATCAACCATTAGTCATGAAGTTCTAGAAGTAGCTACTCTTGATGAAATAGATGGCGAGGAAGTGTCATGAGATTAGAGAAACATACAAACAGTCTTATTGATTTTTCCCAGCCTTTAAGTTTTGTCTTTAATAATAAAGCTTATAAGGGCTTCAAGGGCGATACTCTTGCATCAGCTCTAATTGCCAATGATGTTTTATATTATGCTAGAAGTTTCAAGTATGGAAGAAAGAGAGGCATTATTGGTGCTGGTGTAGAGGAGCCAAATGCTTTAGTTTCGCTGGAAATTGGGGGTAGATATACACCTAATGTTAAGGCAACTGAAATCATGCTTTATGATGGCTTAAGTGCAGTCAGTGCAAGCAATCCACATTCGATTGACTTTCGTGCCATGATTAAGCCACTGCATAGATTTATGCCAGCTGGTTTTTACTACAAAACCTTTATCAAACAAAAAATTTGGTCGATTGTGGAGGATCGCCTAAGGTCATTATCAGGATTTTCAAAAGCACCTTCAGAGGTTGATGAAGATGTCTATGATCATATTTTTCAACATGCAGAAGTGCTCGTAATTGGTGGCGGTGTTGCTGGAATGAGCGCTGCTCTTGAGATTCTTTCTGGTTCAAAAATTGCCAGGGTTATATTGGTAGATGAGCGAGAAAATTTAGGTGGTGAAATCACAAATGAATTTACAACTGACAAAGATGCAACTCTTTGGTATCAAGAAACCAAAGATAAACTTCAAAAGTATAGAGATGCAGAAAATTCACGGCTGAAAATTTTAACATCTGCAACTGCATATGCATGGTATGACCATAACTATATAGAAGTTTTGCAGAGTAATGGCACTGGTCAGTCCATGAACCATGAGGGTGGCCAGCATGCTAGAAAAATACTCCATAAGATTAGGACAAAAGAAGTCATTCTTGCTACTGGAGCTCATGAGCGTCCAATGTTATTTGAGACCAATGATTTGGCGAATATTATGCTAGGTCAGTCTGTCAGACGTTATTTAAATGAGTTTAATGTAGTTGCCGGTAAAGACATTGTCTTGTATGGAAATAATGATAGTATTTATAGGACTGCAATTGATTTAAGCAAACATAATATCAATTCAAAGGTGATTGATGTTAGAGTCTCAGGAAACGAAAGTGAAGCTGTTCTAGAGGCTAAAAATTCAGGAATAGAGGTTTTTCAGGGTTTTGCTGTTCTTAAAGCAAAAGGTAAAAGTCGAGTAACTGGTGTTGAAATCTCTCAAGTGGAAATGCAAGCTAAACCCCCACATTGGAAATCTAAATGGCGGATAACTGGAGATACAAAAACTTTAAATTGTGACCTATTAGCAACTTCTGGAGGATTTAATCCAGTGGTTCATTTGGATTGTCATTGTGGTGGAAAAACATTTTTTGATGAAAAATCACAATCATTTCTAGCTCAAAAAGAGCGAAAGAATAGACAAGTATGTGGCGCAGTCAATTCAGTAGGGTTTTGGAAAGATGCAATGGCTGATGCTAAAAATAAAGCTCAAATAACTCTTCACTCTCTGGGTGAGGAGAATGAAGTGTCCCCTCAAAAGCTTACTCGCCAAAGTCATAACTATTTTAACGTTGATAAGTTTTTTACCCCAATTGAAATTCTTAATAAGCCCAAAGTTTTTATTGATCTTCAAAACGATGTCACTACGCTGGATGTTGCACTTTCGATTAGAGAAGGGTATCGCTCAATAGAGCACATTAAGAGATATACTGCCATGGGCTTTGGAACAGACCAAGGTAAAACTGGAAATATTAATGGCATTGCTGTTGCCGCTGAATTTCTTGACTTACCTATGTCAGAGGTCGGAACAACAACATTTAGACCAGCTTATACAGGTGTGGATTTTGGAGCAATGGCTGGAAGAGAAGTTGGAGATTTTTTCGATCCACAAAGGTTCACAACAATTCATGACTCCCATGTTAATAGTGGCGCTAAGTTTGAAGTAGTTGGTCAGTGGTATAGACCATGGTACTATCCAAAGAATGGTGAGGATATCCATCAGGCTGTTATTAGAGAGTGTCGCGCAGTTAGAGGTTCACTCGGAATGATGGATGCATCAACGCTTGGAAAGATTGATATTCAAGGCAAGGACGCGAGAGAATTTTTATCTAGAGTTTACACGAACGCATGGATGAAGTTAGCGCCAGGAAGCTGTCGTTATGGCCTAATGTGTAATGAAAAAGGAATGATTATTGATGATGGTGTATCAACTTGTATTAATGATAATCATTTTATTATGACAACTACAACAGGGGGTGCTGCAAGTGTATATTCAACACTAGAAATGTGGCTTCAAACTGAGTGGAGTCATTTGGATGTTCATCTCAGTAGTGTTACGGATCAATTTTCAACAGTTGCTGTTGTTGGTCCAAATGCCCGTAAATTGATGAAAAAGTTATGTCTAGATGTTGATTTCGAAAGCAAAAACTTTAAGTTTATGCAATGGCGCCCCGGAACCGTTTGCGGTGTCAAGGCAAGAATTATGAGAATAAGTTTTTCTGGTGAGCTGGCTTATGAAATAAATATTGAAGCAAATTATGGACGATTTGTTTGGGATGAGGTTGCTCGCGAAGGCAAACAATGGAACATCACTCCATATGGAACTGAATCAATGCATGTTCTTAGGGCAGAAAAAGGCTTCATCATTGTTGGTCAGGATACAGATGGCTCAATGACACCGATGGATGTCAATATGAACTGGATTCTAGCAAAAAATAAGCCTTTTTCTTATATTGGTCGCCGTTCGTTTAGTATATCTGCACTTAATTCGAATAATAGGTTGCAGTTAGTTGGCCTTCTCACCAAGGATGATCAGGTTGTTCTTCCAGAAGGCGCACATATAATAAGTAACAAAGGCAAGTCTATTGGTTATGTCACTTCAAGCTATTACAGTCCATCACTTGGAAGATCAATTGCATTAGCTCAACTAAAAGGCGGACTTTCAAAAATCTCTGAGACCGTCCTTGTGAAGATTGTTCAAGAAAAGCAGAGTCTCAAAGAGATACCGTGTGAAGTTTCAAGTAGTGTCTTTTATGATGTTAATGGTGAAAAGGTAGATGGCAATGACTAAAAGTAGTAATTTTGAAAATATGGAGCCAGAATTTAGATCAACTTTCAATCCACTTGTTGATGAAGTAGGTTTTTTGGTGAATCAAGATGAAATCAGTTGTCAAGAAATCATAGGAAACTCACTGCTTATATTAAGGACTTCTAAAGACTCTAAAAAAAATATTAAAGCCGCAAAAGACCTCTTCAATATTGATCTTCCACAGGCACTTCAAATGACTATGACAGATTCTAACTTAAAATGCTTTTGGGTTAGTCCAGATGAGTTTTGGGTTTTATTAGGTACTCATCAAGTAAAAGAAATTGAAGAGAAGTCCAATAACCTTCCGTTGGGAGTATCTATTACTAACAATTCTGCTGCCTATGGCACTCTTGAGTTTAAAGGAGACAAAACTATTGCGCTATTAAGTCGATGGATGAGTTATGATCTTGAGGAAGCTCTTCCAGATGGAAAAGCTGTTTCGACAACTTTTGGACAGGCACCAGTTTTTATTTATCGTGAAAAAAAGAGTATATACATGCTGGTTAGGCATTCTTTTTCTCACTATGTCGCTGGTTTAATCAAGGACAGCGCTAAAAGAATTTAGGCTTAATAATTACGGTAAGATGAGAGCCATGGATAAAGTCAATTTTATTAGCATGGAGGATGGTACATTAGAGGAGTATGCCTTTCTTGATGAGCTTGAAAATCAATATGTTAAAGATTTGCCATTACGACTCATCGATGCATTAAAGTCGCTAGATTCAAGCCTTTCAGGTTATCAAATTAGTCGATTAGAGCACTCACTTCAAGGAGCCACTAGAGCTTTTTTGGCAGGGGAAGACTTAGAGATGGTGATGGCAGTTTTGTTTCATGATATTGGCGACCCTCTTGCGCCCTATTCTCATTCTGAAATGGCTGCAGCTATTCTTAGGCCGTTTGTATCAGACAAAATCTATTGGGTTATTAAGCATCATGGGGTATTTCAAATGTACTATTACGCGCATCACTCTGGCGGAGATAGAAATGCAAGAGAAGCATTTATTGACAATCCATGGTATGACGATGCAGTAAAATTTTGTCATGATTATGACCAAAATTGCTTCGACCCTAATTATGAGTCAAAGCCATTAGAGTTTTTTTTACCGATGATTAATGAGTTTTTTTCAAGGCCTAAGCTTGATGATCCAGAACGAGTTGCTAGGTATGGCAAGGAATAAAGTAAGGAAATATTAATGAGCGATATAATTAGAAACTTTTCAGCACGTCAAATTTATTTGATTATTTTTATAATTGTTGGATCTCTTCTTGGCTATGCTGCATACAGTATGAAAATTTTAGGCCTTGAGCCATGCACCCTCTGTATTACTCAACAGTTTTTTTACTGTCTTATCGGTCTAAGCGCTTTTATCGCTTTTATTCATGGTCCGAGTCCTACGGTAGGAAGAATCTATTCGTCTTTATTGTCTATTTTTTCAATAGCAGGTATTTGGATCTCTGGTCGTCAAGTTTGGCTTCAAGGGCTTCCTGAAGATGAGGTTCCATTGTGTGGGCCTCCTTTAGAATATATCATTGATGTATTTCCTTTTGCCGATGTAATTAGTGCATTATTTATGGGTGATGGAAATTGTGCAGAAATACCTTGGGCGTTTTTAGGTCTCAGTATGGCTGGTTGGTCCCTGATTTGGTTTGTTGTTATTTTCCTTTTAAGCATCACTTCTTTTTTCAAATCAAGGGCTTCATCATAGAAGATTCCTAAGCATCTGGAATTTCCAAATATATTTAATCTATGGTAAGATTTACTCTAAGTAGGGTAAAGTATTTTTAAGATTTGGCTGATTTTAAAGAAACAGTAAGCGCGCTATTAGAGTCAGTTGATATTCAGGTTAATGGCACTCGTCCATTTGATATTCAAGTACATAATAAACTTTTTTATACCCGTGTCCTATCCGGAAAGTCCTTAGGTCTTGGAGAAAGCTATATGGACGGTTGGTGGGACTGCGAAGCACTGGACCAATTTTGTTACCAAATGCTAAGGGGCCGGATCGACAAACAAATTAAAGTTAAAAATCCAGCTTTTCTCTTGCATGTTCTAAGAGCTTATTTTTTAAATGCTCAGTCTAAAAAGAGGGCGTATATTGTTGGCAAGCAGCATTATGATACTGGTAATGATTTATTCTCTTTAATGCTTGATCAAAGAATGATTTACTCCTGTGGCTATTGGAAGGGTGCAGATAATTTAGATCAAGCACAGGTAAATAAATTAGATCTGGTTTGTAGAAAGTTGCATTTGAAGCCAGGCATGAAAGTTCTCGAAATTGGCTCTGGCTGGGGAGGTTTTGCAAAGTATGCTGCTGAAAACTATGGTGTAAGCGTACATGGAGTAACAGTATCTAAGGAGCAAAAGGAATATGCTCAAGAGTCTTGCAAAGGTCTAGACACTTTATTTGAATTAAAGGATTATAGGGACTTATATGGAAACTATGATGCCATCGCTTCCATAGGTATGTTCGAGCATGTTGGTTATAAAAACTACAGAAAATATATGGAGGTTGCCCGGAGATGTTTAAACGATGATGGGCTTTTCTTACTTCATACCATTGGTAGAAACACACCCTCAAGATCTACAGACCCTTGGACCAATAAATATATTTTTCCTAATGGCATGATTCCCTCACCAGCTCAGATAAGTAAATCAGCACAAGGATTATTCGTTATAGAGGATTGGCATAATTTTGGAGAGGACTATGATCCAACACTTATGGCCTGGAATGAAAATTTTCAAAAAAGTTATGATAGTTTGAAGGATAAATATGATGAACGATTCAAGCGTATGTGGGAGTATTACCTTTTGATGTGTGCTGGAACATTTCGCTCTAGAAGGAATCAGTTATGGCAGTTAGTCCTTTCAAAAAAAGGCTTGAAAGGTGGCTACTCTTATCAAAATAACCATAGACCTACTCCATAAAAAGACCATCAATCATTGCAACTGAGCTACATCCAGATCGGTATACATTATCTTGATTTTTTAAATTGATGCCTCCAATACCTACGATAGGAATAGATATATATTTTTTTATTTCCTCAATTCTAGAAAGGGAGCAATGAATTGCCTTTGGCTTGTTGTTTGACTTAAAGATAGCGCCCAAGGCGATGTAGTCGGCACCATTTTGCTCAGCTTGAATTGCAAGATCTAAGCTATTATGACAAGTCACTCCAATGATAAATTGATTTCCCAGACTCTCTCTTGCAGATTTTGCATTCAAGTCATCTTGGCCTAGGTGCAGACCATGAGCGCCTACTTTCTGGCAAAGGTTCATATCATCATTGACTATAAATAAAGTATTATGTTCTAAGCATAGATTAAGAAGTTTTTTTGCTTCTTCCACCTTTGTTTTTGTGTTGACTGCTTTTCTGCGATATTGGAGAATATTGATACTATGTTTTTTAATGGCATTCTCAATAAGGTCAATGTTAAGGTCTTTGTCTGGAGTAATTCCGTACAATCCTTGTATTCTTTGATTTAGCATAATATGGGACTTTTTCAAACTAAGAAAATTCAATCACTTGTAGTTTTAATTATAGTCTTGATCATTATTTTTTGGATATTTCAAGATAATTTATTGAATATTTCTGTTTTAAAAAAATCTTCATCAGAAGTTGAGGTTGCAGTTACTCAAGATAAGGACACTCCTTACCTTGAGAAAATTGATAATTTTATTATCAAGGAGTATTCAAGTAATCAGGTTTTATTGCACACTATTGAGGCAGACGTATATAAAAGCTTTGAAAACGCCCCAGTTCAGCTAGAAACTGTAAAGGTAACAACGTTTGATGAGTCTCAAAATGAAAATTTAATGTTGAAATCTAATCGAGCGGTTATTCTAAAATCAGGTGCGATTCATTTTATAGGTGAGGTAGAAATCAAAACTATGAGTGGTATCTCTCACGAGATTGATACCGAACTTTTGGTTGTAAAGGATGGTCAAATTAATAGTAATCGTGAGATTGTATATCTTGGTGAAAGTGCAAAAATTTTTGCTCAGGGGATGGATATGAATCTTGATAAAGATATAATGAATTTAAATGGTGAAGTTCAAATTCTCCAAGATACAGGTGCAACAATTGATACTAAAAATCTATATATAAATCAAGCAGATGGCATTAAAAAATATATGAGCAATGAGCCTACTGTCTATCGATCAAATCAAAATGTTGTCAATTCAGATAATGGTATCGATGTAGATATGAATTCAAAGATAACAAAACTCCTTGGCAATGTTGATATTTTGGATAGCTCGGGGAGTTCTCTTGTGAGCTATGATTTGATAATTGATCAGTCAAACGGAGGTGAAATTTTCAGGTCCAATTCACCAAGTAATTTTAAATCCAGCAATGTTGACATCAAGTCAAAAAAAATGCATTATGATGCTATTACAAAGAAACTTAAACTAACGGATGAGGTTGTTGCTGTTTATGAATAAATTGATTTTACTAGTGGCGCTATTTTTCTCTACTTTTGCCTTTGCTCTCTCTGGGGATGCTGAGCAGCCAATAGAGATAGAGGCTGAATCTGTCATGGTTGATGAGACGACTGGATTTAATGAGTTTATTGGAGATGCAGAAGTAAAGCAAGGCTCTTTGGTAATGACAGCAGAAATCATTCAAGTGCAGACCAATGCTGATGGCGTGGAAACTATGATTGCTAAAGGTACAATTGAAAAACCTGCGAAGTATATTCAAAGTCAAGAAAATCAGGCTCGATTCATTGAAGCAACCGCAACACTTATTACTTATGATGTTAATGAGGGTATGATTTTTTTGGTGGGCGACGCCTATTTAGTTCAAGGATTTGATTCCTTTAGTGGAGACTCTTTAACTTATGATATTAATAATGATAAGGTATTAGTTAAAGGCTCTGAGGATGGAACTAAGAGAGTAAAGTTTAAAATAGACCTTTAAATTGATTTAGTTCAGCTTGATAGTGCGGTTGAAATTCTATCTTTAACCTCTTCTAAGGTACCTACGCCATTTATGGCAATAAATTTAGTGCCAGTTGCTGAGTTATTTGCATCAGTTCGATAATACTTTACGAGTGGCTCAGTTTGCTTGTGGTAAATCTTAAGTCGACCTCTAACTATTTCTTCATTATCGTCAACGCGTTGAATAAGATCACCCCCAGTAATATCGTCCTTTCCAGCTACTTTAGGAGGGTTGAACTTGATATGGTATGTTCTTCCAGAAGATAGGTGAACTCGACGCCCTGACATCCTTTCAACTATATCATCATCAGGTACTTTAACCTCAACGCAATAATTGATTTGAATGCCCTCTAATTTAAGTGCGTTAGCTTGGTTAATAGTTCTTGGGAATCCATCCAGTAAATAACCATTATGGCAATCAGGCAAATGGATTCTCTCTTTAACAAGTGAAATGATGAGCTCATCGGGTACCAGATTTCCAGCATCAATAGTTTTTTTTGCCTCCAGGCCAACTGGTGACCCTGCATTCACTGCCGCTCGCAACATATCACCAGTAGAGACCTGAGGGATATTAAACTTTTCACAAATATGCGCTGCTTGAGTTCCTTTTCCTGCACCAGGGGGGCCTAACAAAATAATATTCATATGATTGCGTTTTATTTAAATTTCAAAGGGAGGTAGTTTCTTGTTTACCTTTATTTTTTTCATTACAACATATTCTGGCAAACCATTATTATACGGGGGATAATTTTCTCCTTCAATAAGTGGAAGTAAATATTCACGACATGAATCTGTTATGGAGAATCCATCTTCCGAAATAAAACTTGTTGGCATCATTTTTTCAACATTTGCTATGTCCTTTAAATCTCCATAGCCAATTTCCCATTGATAAGGGGTACTTGATTTTCTTACTATTGAGGGCATGATTGAATTTTTTCCATCTAAAGCCATTTCAACTGCAGCCTTTCCTAAAGCATAAGCTTGTTCAACATCGGATTGAGAAGCTAAGTGTCTTGCAGAACGCTGAAGGTAATCAGCCACTGCCCAGTGGAACTTATAGCCAAGAGATTTTTTAATGATATTTGCTACCACAGGGGCTGCACCCCCAAGCTGCGCATGGCCAAAGTCATCACGAGTTCCTTGTTCTGCGAGGAACGAGCCATCTGGCCATTTTGTTCCTTCTGATACAACTATAGTGCAGTATCCAAATTCTTTTACATTTTTATCAACTTTAGCTAAAAATTTTTCTTCATCAAAGTCGACTTCAGGAAACAAAATGACAACAGGTATCGAAGAGTCAACTAGCCCACCAGCTGCAGCAATCCACCCTGCATGTCGTCCCATAACCTCTAAAACAAAGATTTTTGTTGAAGTAGCTGCCATTGATGCTACGTCAAAGCTTGCTTCCATTGTAGAGACGGCAATATATTTCGCAACAGAGCCAAACCCTGGACAGTTATCAGTGACTGGTAAATCATTATCTACAGTTTTGGGAATATGAATTGCTTGAATTGGAAACCCCATACTTTCAGATAGTTGAGAAACTTTAAGGCAAGTATCTGCTGAGTCACCTCCACCATTATAAAAAAAATAACCAATATTATGAGCCTTAAAGACATCTATCAAGCGTTCATATTCAGCTCTATTAGCGTCGAGAGATTTCATTTTGTATCGGCAAGATCCAAAACCACCTGAAGGTGTATGATTTAGTGCAGCGATATCTTTATCTGACTCTAAAGAAGTATCAATTAGATTTTCAGTTAAAGCTCCAATAATTCCATTCTCACCAGCATAGACTGTGCCGATTTTATCTGAGTGTTTGCGAGCTGTTTCAATTACACCGCTAGCTGAGGCATTAATAACTGCAGTCACTCCTCCAGATTGTGCATAAAAGGCATTTTTCATAGTTTTATATTTTTTTATTAAGGTTTAGGGTTTTAGTATGCAAGTTTGAAAAAACACATACAAGACTTCTTTAGAGATAAGAAAAAGTATAACACTTGGGATGAATACAGTATTCAATATTTTTTAAAGTATTTTTAATTTATTATTATCACTATCAAATTACATTTTAATGGCTCATAAAATGCGATTGTTACAATTTGTTTCACTTTAGACCTAGCCCTGGAAAAATGAATTAATAAATTGGAATCACCTCGTTAAAATTTTCTATATTTTTATATCCAGGTATATTTTTTTTGTCAATCTTAGTACTTGGTTTGCTGATAGCAACTACGTTTTTAATTTTAAATTTTCTAGCTGCTTCTAGTACATCAAGAGAGTCGTCAAAAAAAATTGACCTATCTTTATTAATATTGATTTGATTATCAAGATCTTTCCAAAATTTTTGTTCTTGTTTTGGAATTCCAAAGTCATGAGAAGAAATGATTTCATCAAAAAAATCTTGAATTTTAGACATTTTCATTTTTAGTTTAATGCCTTTTCTGTGAGCATTTGTAACAAGATAAATGCGTTTATTGTTTTCTTTTGCACTTTGAAGAAAAGTTAAAGCATGATCATGGACCTTAATCAGATGCGAAATATCAGCCTTCAGTTTCATAATATCTAACTCAAGCTCTTTTTCCCAATAATCAAGGCAATACCAGGTCAACTTACCTTCTTGAGAATTAATTTTTGATATGACTATTTCTTTTGCACTTTGAAAGTCGATATTATTTTTTTTTGAGTAAACCTCAGGAACATATTCCAACCAAAACTCTAGATCAAAGTTTAAATCTAACAATGTCCCATCTAGATCTAAAAGTATTGTATCAATTTGATTCCAATCTAATTTAAGATTATTTTCTTCGCCAGGTTGTTCCATTTACACTATCTTCAAGAATAATTCCAAGTTCAAAAAGTTCGTCCCTTATTTGGTCTGACATTGCAAAGTCTTTCGAGCTTCTGGCGCTCTCACGTTGCTTTATTTTCTTTGTTATGTCTGACTCAGTCAGCTCAGTGCCCTGCTTCATGTATTCATCAGCATTGTATTCAAGAATGCCAATATAGTTTCCAAGTTTTACTAGCTCGCTTGATAAAGCACCGGCTTTTTTTAGGTTATTCGTTCGTTCAATATTAATTTGTTTTGCAATCTCAAAAAGAATGCTTAGGGCCATTGGTGTGTTGAAGTCATCATTTAATGCAGCATTAAATTTTTTTTCAAAATCAGTGTTGATCAGTGATTTATCCTCAACATTTTTGTCTAAGCCTTTAATAGCGTTATAGAGTCTTTTTAAGGCAGATTGAGCATTATCAATGTTGGCTTCACTGTAATTCAAAGGAGATCGATAATGGCTACTAATAAGGAAATATCGAAGTGTTTCGCCATCGTAATTCTTTAGAACATCGCGAATAGTAAAAAAGTTTTTAAGAGACTTGCTCATCTTTTCATCGTCAATATTTACAAATCCAACATGCATCCAAGTATTCACAAATTTACAACTATTGGCGCCTTCTGACTGAGCAATTTCATTTTCATGATGAGGAAATGTTAGATCCATTCCACCCCCATGAATATCAAAATGATTAGAAATAAAATGATTGGACATAGCGGAGCATTCAATATGCCAACCAGGCCTTCCATCACCCCAAGGTGATGGCCAGCTAGGTTCATCTGTTTTAGCTTTCTTCCAAAGAACAAAATCGAGTGGATCTTTTTTATCACTCTCAATATCCACCCTTGCTCCCGCCATTAGATCATCTAAGTTTTTCCCTGAAAGTTTTCCATATTCTTTGAAGTTTCTTACAGCATAAAAAACATCTCCATTTTCCCCTTGATATGCTAAACCTTTTTTTGAGAGTGACGAAATCATCTCTATCATCTTATCAATTGAGTCTGTTGCCCTAGGTTCGATGTCGGGACTCAAAACGCCCAAAGATTTTTCATCTTGATGCATTTCATCAATAAATCTATTTGTTAATGAGTATATATCTTCATTATTTTCTAGAGCTCTTGAGATAATCTTATCGTCTATATCAGTAATATTTCTTACATAATTTACATTTGAAAAGTTGCGTTTTAAATGTCTTGTAATAACATCAAACATAACCATAACTCTGGCATGACCCATATGGCAGAAATCGTAAACTGTCATTCCACAAACATAAATACCTACTTCGTTTGGATTTATTGGCTCGAACTTTTCTTTTTGATTATTTAAAGTGTTATAAATTTTAAGCATGGCAATATTTTATACTGGATAGTTTAATTTAATACACATACCACTCATAATAGTTCTTAAGCGCAATATTACTTTTTATATTTTGGTTATCAATTAATATTGAACAAAATGTATAATCGTTTTACAACTAAAAATTTATATCAAACATTAAGAAATATAGTTGTCGAAACAATTCTATGAAAAAATTTCAATGTGCCATGTGTGGTTGGATTTATGATGAGGCAAAAGGAATTCCTGAGGAAGGAATTGAGCCTGGAACATCCTGGGATGAAGTTCCAGATGATTGGGTTTGTCCAGTTTGTGGTTCTGGAAAAGAGGATTTCTCCATGGTTCAAATATAGATATTTTTTTACTAGTATATTTTCATTTTGTTTTAAAAAGGGTTAAAAATAATGTCAAAAATTCTCATTTTGCCTGGTGATGGCATTGGAACAGAAATTGTTTCTCAGGCTGTTAAAGTCATAAATTCATTGAATGCTAACCATTCAATGGATATGAATCTTGTTCATGGCCTTATTGGAGGTATTGCCTATGATGAAACTGGATCACCACTACCAGATGAAACTATTAAAACTGCAAAAGATTGCGATTCAATACTTTTAGGTGCTGTTGGAGGCCCCAAATGGGAGCCATTAGAAAGAAGCTTGAGGCCAGAGAGAGGGTTACTGGGGATCCGTTCGGAGCTTGGGTTGTTTTCCAATCTTAGACCGGCAATACTCTACCCCCAGCTGGCTTCAGCATCGAGCCTTAAAGCGGAAATAGTTTCTGGATTAGATTTGATGATTGTTCGTGAACTTGTTGGAGGGATCTATTTTGGTGAGCCACGGGGTGTTGAGAAAAGAAATGGTGAACGCTTTGGTATCAATTCTGCAACTTATTATGAGTCTGAAATTGCACGTATTGGACACTCAGCCTTTCAGATAGCCCAAAAAAGAGGAAAACATGTCTGCTCTGTTGATAAGGCGAATGTTCTTGAAGTTTGTGAACTTTGGAGAGAAGTAATGGAGGAGGTTTCAAAGGGGTATCCTGATGTCAAACTTTCTCATCTGTACGTTGATAATGCTGCAATGCAGCTAGTAAGAGACCCAAAACAATTTGATGTAATGGTGACTAGTAATCTTTTTGGAGATGTTTTATCTGACTGTGCAGCTATGCTAACTGGTTCAATTGGAATGCTTCCATCAGCGTCATTAGATAAAGATAATTTTGGTATGTATGAGCCGATTCATGGCTCTGCACCAGATATTGCAGGAAAAGATATTGCAAATCCGTTAGCAACCATATTGTCTGTCTCGATGATGCTCAAATATTCTTTGAATCAGGCAGATCTGGCTGAAAAAATTAATATCGCAGTTAGTGATGTTCTAGATCAAGGATTCAGAACTAGAGATATAGCTTCTGGTGAGGATAAAGTGGTAGGAACAAATGAAATGGGCGATCTTGTGGTTAAAGCGCTGGAGTCTTAGTAAAGAACCTCTTCACTATCAATAGATCTCCATAGGAACCAACATGCAACGCTTCGGTATGGCCTCCACTGTTCTGAAATTTCAATAATTTTTTCTAAACTGAGGGATTCACCATCTCCATAAATATTATTCATTGCTCGAATGATTCCTATATCTTTAATTGGAAAGATATCTTTTTCCAACAGATAAAACATCCCAAACATTTCTGCAGTCCAAGGGCCAACACCTTTGATTGTGATTAACTCATCATAAATATGTTTGTAGGATTTATCTTCCCAGTATGAATGGCTGTTTATCGAGAAGGAAATAAAATGATTACAAATATTTATTATGTACTGAGTTTTTTGTTTAGAAAGTCCACAAGACTTTAGGTCTTCAAAACTCAGAGCAAGGACATTTTGTGGATTTATTTTGCCAATTTTATTTTCTAGCTTTCCCCAAACGCTTGCTGCGGCTTGAACTGATATTTGTTGACCAACTATTGATCTTAGAAGGGTTTCTAGTGCCTCACCTCTAGATGCAATACAATAATCGGGATGATCGAGAAACAATCTTGCAAGTCTAGGGTCAGCATTCGATAAGAATTTTTTAGATTGATGCCAGTATTCAGGGTGAGTCATGATTTGATTGAAATGGTTAAAACAAGAGATTTTTTTTGGATTAACTGATGATTTAGTATAGAAGACATTGTCGTATAATTCTTGATAATTTAATAATAAATTAAGGTGAATGCATGAGTGGCAAAAAAAATGTAACTTTTATTGGCCTAGGTACGATGGGCTATCCTATGGCAGGCCATTTATCAAACTCAGGTCTTTTTAATGTGTGCGTGTTTAATCGATCTCAAGATAAATCTGATAAATGGATTCAGGAATATAAAGGAAGAGTAGCGAAAACAATTAAGGAGGCTGTTTCAGATGCTGATGTAGTCATAACTTGCACTGGAAGAGACGAAGATATGATGGAAATTGTTTTTTCTGAGAATGGAATGATGGCTTATCTTAAAAGTGGTTCTATTTTTATTGACCATACTACGACATCTTGTAAACTTGCAAAACACTTAAATGAGTCTTTGAAGTCTAAAGACATTGATTTTATTGATGCTCCAGTTAGTGGTGGTGAGGCCGGTGCGGTAAATGGGGTATTAACTGTGATGGCCGGTGGAGACAAAGATATTTTAGAATCATGCGAATCAATCATCAAAACATATTCAAAAAGTATTACCTTAATGGGGGAAGCTGGAGCAGGCCAATTAGCAAAAATGGTAAACCAAATTTGCATTGCTGGCCTATTACAAGGCCTATCAGAAGGACTATTGTTTGCTGAAGCTGAAAATCTAGATATAGATAAATTATTATCCGCAATTTCTGGAGGAGCAGCACAATCTTGGCAAATGGTAAATAGGGGGAAAACTATGCACCAAAGACAGTTCGATTTTGGATTTGCAATAAAGTGGATGATCAAAGATTTAGGATATTGCTTAGATCAGGCTAAGGGAAATCAAACTAATTTGTCCTTTACACAAGATGTTTATGACAGATATACAAATCTAATGAGCAATGGACACAAGTATAGTGATACATCAGCCTTAATAGCTTTTGATGAATTGAATAATTAAAATCAAACAAGATGAGACAGCCCAAATGATCAAAGCTTCCATCAGAGAAAATCAACTCAATGACTTTCGAAAGAACGGATTTTTGACATTAGATAATTTTCTTAATTTGGAATATCTCGAGAAATTAAAAAAAAGAATTGAGCTTCTTTTTGAGGGGGAGTTTGAAACTGGAATTCATCCAGATGAATGGAACTGGAGAAGTGGGAGAGATCCTGACGATGTTACAAGACAAATTTGTAACGCTTGGAAATCTGATAGTTTGATTAAAGAGGTCGTTTGTAATCCAGTTATTGGACAAATCATTTCTGAATTGATGGGTTGGAAAGGTGCAAGACTTATACAGGATAATGTTTTATGGAAGCCTCCTCAAGGCAAGTCACTTTCATATCACCAAGATTCAGCATATATTGACTGGGTAGTTCCACAGAGCATGGCCACTTGTTGGATTCCACTTGATAATACTCTGAAGGAAAATGGTACTTTAGAATTTGCCGTTAAGTCTCATCTTTGGGAGTTATGTCCACCATCAGACAGCTTTCATGCACCAGAAGATTATAAGAAAGAGCTTAATCGTTATCTAAAAAACAATGATAAGAAACTTCAGACATTCGCAGTTGAAGTTCCTGCTGGAGGAGTTTCATTCCACCATGGCCTGACTTGGCATGGATCAGGATTGAACCAAACAAATCAGGATCGAATGGTTATCGTTGCACATTGTGTTCCAGATGATGCTAAGTTTCATGCTTCCAATTGTGGAGGCACTGGAAAAATCTATAGAAGATATAAATTAAATAATAGAGATAATTTAGATGATAGTTTTTTCCCTTTACTATGGAAAAATAATCAGTAATTAATTTATTCTTTTGATATAAATAATTTTAAGCAATGGCATAATATAAATTATGAGACAAAAGCCTAAAATAACCAATATTCACACTGTCGCCCAGAGCCGTATTTTTAATCTTGAATCATTGGATGTTGAGTTTTCCAATGGAGCAACCCGAGTTTATGAAAGATTAATGTCTAGAGGTAATGGAGCTGTTTTAGTTATTCCTATGTTAGATGATGAAACGGTTTTAATGATTTATGAGTTTTCTGGTGGAACTGAAAGATATGAGTTAGGTCTGACAAAGGGAAAGATTGATAAGGGAGAGACACCAGTCGAAGCTGCTGGCAGAGAGTTAAAAGAGGAAATTGGATATGGAGCGAAAAAACTGACTTTTTTAAAAACAATAACATTGGCTCCTGGTTACCAGTCCAGTGAAACGCATATTGTTTTGGCTGAAGATCTATACGAAGAGTCTGCAGAAGGTGATGAGCCAGAACCTTTAGAAATTGTTCCAAAAAAACTATCAGAGTTAGAGCAATTAACTTACAACAAAGATTTAACAGAGGCCAGAAGTATACTTGCTCTCTATATGGCACGAGAGATTATCAATAATAGAGAAAAGTGATTGCGATACCGCCATCTTTTTGGCTTGACACTAATGAATTAAAGTTTCCTGAATTAAATCAAGCTCTCAAAGAGCCAAATGGTTTAATTGGTATAGGTGGAGATTTGTCTTCTGAAAGATTGATTCATGCCTATTCGAGTGGAATTTTTCCTTGGTATGGAAAGGATGAACCAATTTTGTGGTATTCACCAGACCCTAGAATGGTAATAACACCTGAGGCTTTTCATCTTTCAAAAAGTTTAAGAAAGACTATTAATTCATCAAAATATAATGTCAGAGTGAATACTGTTTTCTTCGATGTAATTACACATTGTCAAAATGTATATAGGTCTGGACAATCAGGAACATGGATAAGTAATGATATGATTAAAGCTTACTGCAACCTTCATGATGCAGGATATGCCCATTCTTACGAAGTTTTTTTAGGTGAAAAGCTTGTAGGAGGCTTATATGGCGTTGCATTAGGAAGTGTTTTTTTCGGGGAGTCGATGTTTTCGTTGGTTAGCAATGCTTCCAAAGTTGCATTTGCTCATCTTCTTCAAAAAAGTGACTATAAATTAATCGATTGCCAGGTAGAGAACAAGCATCTAGAAAGCTTAGGTGCTTTTAATATGCCCAGAGATTTGTTTATGCAACAGCTTAAAGCCTTTGTGTAAAATGATACCTTTGATAAGGTGATTCTATGAGAAATCAAATTAAACTTTTTTTATTAGTTTCTATTGTTGTTACTCTAACAGCCTGTGGGCGTATGGGTGATCTCGTGCCTATCAATGAGGCAAAAGTTGCCTCAGTTGAAGAAACAACCAGTAGCTGAAATAATACAATTGAACTCATTCAATTTTCAAAATCATAATCTTTATGCAGAGTCTTTGCGAGTTTCAGACTTAATGCACTCCTATGGATCCCCACTCTATATTTATTCAAAGAGTCAAATTGAATTCAATTGGAATCTGTTTGAGCAATCTTTTGAAAGCCATCCCCATTTAATTTGTTACGCAGTAAAAGCGAATTCAAATATTGCTGTCTTAAATATTCTTGCAAAACTTGGTTCTGGTTTTGATATTGTTTCATTGGGTGAGTTAGAGAGAGTTATTGCTGCTGGAGGAGATCCAAGAAAATGTGTTTTTTCAGG
The DNA here is from genome assembly GCA_938086805.1 of uncultured PS1 clade bacterium. GTDB lineage: Bacteria > Pseudomonadota > Gammaproteobacteria > PS1 > Pseudothioglobaceae > Pseudothioglobus. Next base: position 53,707 of record CALKDH010000023.1, read on the forward strand.
AGTTGCAAAAAATGAAAATTCAATTAAAAAAGCACTTGAATATGGCATTTATTGTTTTAATGTTGAATCCGAAGATGAGTTAGCTCGTATAGAATTTGTTGCCTCCTCTATGAATATGACTGCACCTATCTCCATTCGGGTAAATCCAAATGTTGATGCAAATACTCATCCTTATATATCCACTGGGCTAACTGAGAATAAATTTGGAGTTGGCTCTGATATTGCTTTATCAATGTACAAAAAAGCATCATCATCAACACATTTAAAAGTTTGTGGTCTTGACTATCATATAGGATCTCAAATTACCGATTTGTCACCTTTTCTAGAGGCTCTTGATCGCGCATTAGAACTGATTGAAAAGTTAAAGTCTGAAAATATATTCATTAATCATTTAGATATAGGTGGGGGTGTTGGAGTTTCATATAATCAAGAAAAAACTATCGATATTAAAGAATACTTAAATTCTGTAATTGAACGAGTTGGCTCATTGAAGATACTGGTTGAGCCTGGGCGTTCAATTGTTGGGGATGCAGGTATCTTTGTAACAAAAGTAGAGTATTTGAAACAAAATGATCTCAAGTCCTTTGCAATTGTAGATGGTGCCATGAATGATTTAATCAGACCTTCTCTTTATGATTCACACCATCAAGCTGTATTGATTGACAACAACTCTAGAGGTATTAACGATGAATGGGATATTGTTGGTCCAGTATGCGAGTCTGCAGATTTTTTAGCTAAAAATAGAAATCTGACTTTAGAAAAAGGAGATTATATTGCAATAATGACTGCTGGTGCTTATGGTTTTGTCCTAAGCTCTAACTATAACTCAAGGCCAAGAGTAGCAGAAGTCATGGTTAGTGGTATTAAACATAGCCTAGTAAGAAAGAGAGAAACAATCGAATCCCTTTTTGAAAACGAGATTTTATTTGAAGATGAAACTCACTAATAATCAAAAAAAATATTTAAGATCATTAGCCCATGAATTAAAGCCATTTGTGATGATTGGTCAACAGGGTTTAAGTGAGTCGGTATTAGCTGAAATTAATTCTACATTGTTGAAGCATGAATTAATCAAGATCAAGTTAAGGGTTGAGAATCGTAATGATAAACAAGAGATTGTAGAGAAAATAATTGAATTTTCTAATGCTAAACTGGTTCAAGTTATAGGCGGAGTTTTAGTTATTTATCGGCCTTTTGAGGATAACCCTGATATTATCTTGCCTAGATCTTAAGATTTTAAGAGCTTAATAAAGTTTAATATGCCCTCGAAATTAAAAAAATGAAGATAGCTTTCAGTGCTGCAGAAACCTCGGGAGATTTGATTGCCTCATCTTTGGTTGAGGCTTTAAAGCAGAAGCAACCAAATTGTGAGATTGATGGTTTAGCTGGAGACAAAATGCTAGAAGCTGGCTGTAATAGGCTGTGGCATATGAATGAAGTCAATGTGATGGGGCTTAGTGAAGTTTTGAGAAAGCTGCCATCCATCTTAAAACTAAGAAAACAAATCTCTGCTCACTATCTTGAAAATAAGCCCGATATATTTATAGGTGTTGATTCTCCAGATTTCAATTTTAAGCTAGAGCGCATCCTAAAAAATAAAGGTATTAAAACAATTCATTTAATTAGTCCTTCAGTTTGGGCTTGGCGATCTAAAAGAATAAAAAGAATCAAAGAGTCTACTGACTTAATTCTATGTTTGTTTCCTTTTGAAGTTAATTATTACAAGCAATATAATCAAAAAGCAGTTTTTATTGGACACCCTTTGGCTGAAATTTTGAAACCAAGGAAAAACTTTAAATCAAATAAAAATGTTTTAATAATGCCGGGCTCACGTGAATCAGAGATTAAGTATTTGTTGCCAGAATTATTAGAAGCAGCAAAATTAATGAAATTAAAAGATGATAATCTAATTTTTAATATATCTCTTGCTAATGATCATCAATTAAATTGGATTAATAAAAGAATAGAAGGACTAGATATAAGTGTCAGTGTGGGTGATTCACACAAACAAATTAGTAATTCAGATCTAGTGCTTGTAGCGTCAGGAACCGCAGCTCTTGAGGTCGGTTTATTGGCAGTTCCAATGGTTGTCGTATATAAACTTTCTTATATTAGTTATCAGATTGTAAGTCGCTTACTTCATACTAGTGAAATATCACTTCCAAATAAAATATTAGGTGGGAATATTGTGCCAGAATTAATTCAGGATGAGGCCAACGGCAAGAATATTTCTGAACATGCAATGAAATTATTAAGTTCTGATAATACTATGCTTATAAATGAATTAGAAAAAATTCATAACTTGTTAAATCAGGATTCCAGCAGTAAATCTGCTAAAGCCATTATCGATTATATAAATGAATAATGAAATAAAACAAATTGTTCAATTAGCCATTTCAGAAGATGTTGGCCGAGGAGACCTAACTTCGGCTTTGTTAGAAAATAAAATGATTGAAGCTGAGATCATATGTAAAGAAAATGCAGTTATATGTGGTAAAGAATTTGTAAATCTTTGTTTTAATTTAATTGATCCTAAAATTCAAATTAAATGGAATATTGAGGATGGTTCAAGTGTAAGTTCTGGTCAAATTTTATGCAGTATAAGGGGTTTTGCAAAAACAATAGTTACTGCTGAGAGGGTTTCATTAAATTTCTTGCAAATACTCAGCTCTACCTCTACTAAAACTTCTGAATTAGTTCAATTAATTAGAGGCACAAATGCAAAATTACTTGACACAAGAAAAACAATTCCAGGACTTAGAAGGGCTCAAAAGCATGCTGTCAAGTGTGGTGGTGGCGTTAATCATAGGATGGGTTTATACGATTGCATAATGTTAAAGGAGAATCATATTTTAGCAATTGGCTCTCTTGAAGTTTTAGTAAGAAATGCTGTTAGTATGTTTCCTGATATGCCAATCATAGTTGAAGTAGAGTCACTTGATGAACTTCGAACTGCTCTTTCAATCAAAGATATTACTCGTATTTTGTGTGATAACTTTTCTCTTAAGGATCTCAAAGAGGCTGTAAAGCTCTCAAGAGGAATTTATCCTATTGAGGCTTCTGGAGGAATTAATGAAACTAATATTATGGACCATGCTGAAACAGGCGTAGACTTTATTTCGATAGGTTCAATTACAAAAAACGTAAAATCGATAGACCTCTCTTTAAGGTTCGTATCTTAGGCAAAAGCCATAAAAGAGGGGCTAATATTATCTTTAGTTAAGTTGTATTTCAATGCTTTATTGTTAAGATCGACAACTTTTCCACCTGCGCCTTCAAGTATAAATACACCAGCTGCTGTATCCCATTCAGAGCATCGCCCAAATTTAGGATAATAATGATAGACTCCTTCTGCAATGAGACAAAATTTAAGCGCACTTCCAAGTTTAAAGGTTTCAAAATTTGTTTTAAGTTTGAGGTGTTCTTTAAGTTTTTTATTATTAGTTGAATATCTTCCAATTACAATTTTTTTCCATCTTTTGGGTTTTGTTGTAACAATTTTTGATACTTCTCTGTTTACAATTTTGATTGAAGATTCGTGAGCTAATCGATAGTAGTGAACTTTATTAAAAGGTGAGTAAATTAATCCAAACGTGGGATAGTTTTGTTTGATAAAGGCAATACTGATACAAAAATCTGGAGATCCATCTATAAAGTCTCGAGTACCATCTAATGGGTCGATTAACCAGTATTCATTCCATGATTGTCTGACAGTAAATGGAATATGAGATGATTCCTCAGAAAGAATTGGAATATTTGGGGTTAGCTTTTCTAGAGCATTTACTAAAAACTCATGGGATGCTTTATCTGCAGCAGTAAGAGGAGTAGTATCATCTTTGGTTGAATAATCTGAAGAATGTTTATGGAACTTCATGATTATTTCACCAGCTTCAGTAGAAAGCTCTAGGAGCTTTGAGAGTAATGATGGATTCATGCATTCATTATAACATTGAGAGTCTTAATTATTTTTTGTCAGGCCTAATCTTGAGTAAAATTTATTTTTTCTTTGATATATTTATGAAAACATGAAAAAACAAGTATTGGCTATGGGTGGAGGTGGTTTTACATCGAAACCTCAAAATTTAAAGTTAGATGAATATCTTTTAACTCTGTCTGATAAAAAGAATCCCAAGGTTTGTTTTATACCTACAGCAAGTGGAGATGATGAAAGTTATAGAAGAAGATTTTATTCGTCTTATAAAAAATTAAACTGTGAAACAAGCCATTTATCACTATTTTGGCCTCCTGAAGGTGATTTAAGGGAGTTTGTTCTAGACAAGGATATTTTTTATGTTGGTGGAGGAAATACACGGAATCTCATGCTGCTTTGGAAAGAGTGGAGTCTTGATGTATATCTTGAAGAGGCGTGGAATAAGGGTGCTATTATGGCAGGACTGAGTGCAGGTTCTATTTGTTGGTTTGAAAAAGGGTTAACTGATTCTGTTACTGGAAAACTACTTCCGCTCGATTGTTTGGGTTTTTTGCCAAATAGTAATTGTCCTCATTTTGATACTGAGTCTCAACGCAGGCCTGAGTATCACAAAGCTATTTTAGACGGATCTTTAATGGAGGGCATTGCTTGTGATGATGGAGTTGCAGCTCACTTTATCGATGGTAAGCTCAAGCGTTGTGTCTCATCACTACCCAAAGCAAAGGCTTATTTCGTGAGAGAAAGAAATGGCGCTATTGATGAATCAATAATTGAGCCACTTTATCTGTAATTAAATTAAGACTTTTAAAAAAAACCTAGCATTAGCTAGGTTTTTTGTAATTGGTGGGCCTACTTGGACTTGAACCAAGGACCAATCGATTATGAGTCGACTGCTCTAACCAACTGAGCTATAGGCCCTGGCAAAGAGCTATTCTAAAAAGCTTTGAAGTTTATGGGCACGAGAAGGGTGTCGTAATTTACGAAGCGCTTTTGCTTCAATTTGTCGAATGCGTTCTCGAGTGACGTCAAACTGTCTTCCTACTTCTTCAAGCGTATGGTCAGTACTCATATCAATACCAAATCTCATTTTTAGTACTTTCGCTTCTCTCGGTGATAAATTTGCAAGAAGGTCGCCCGTAGTTTCTTTCAAACTTTCTCTTGTGGTTACTTCAACTGGTGAAGACAATTTTTCATCTTCAATGAAATCACCTATAGTGGAATCTTCATCATCTCCAACAGGATTCTCCATTGAAAGTGGCTCTTTAGCAATTTTAAGAATTTTATTAATTTTATATTCTGGTAATTCCATTTCTACAGAGAGCTCTTCAGGAGTGGCTTCTCTTCCAAACCTTTGAAGAAGTTGGCGCCTAACTCGGTTAAGTTTGTTAATTGTTTCAATCATGTGAACAGGTATTCTGATGGTGCGTGCTTGGTCTGCAATTGATCTTGTTATTGCCTGACGAATCCACCAGGTTGCATAGGTTGAAAATTTATAACCCCGACGATACTCAAATTTATCAACTGCCTTCATGAGTCCAACGTTACCCTCTTGAATTAAGTCTAAGAATTGTAAGCCACGATTTGCATATTTTTTTGCAATAGATATCACAAGTCTTAAATTAGCTTCAATCATTTGACTCTTTGCATTTTTAGCCTTTCTGTCACCTTGCCTAAGTTTTTTATTAAGCTCTTTAAGTTCTCCAATTGTAATTTGCATCGCCTCTTGATTTTCCAAGAGACTTTTTTGGGAGTAGTAGATTTCATCTTTGCAATTCTCTAAAGATTTTAGAGTTGTTTTATCAATTTCTTTGCTTTTGAGCCAATCAAAGTTAGTTTCATTGCCTGAGAATAGCTTATAAAAAAGTTCTGATGTCATTCCAGAATCAAGGCAAGCCTGACGAATTAAATTTTCTTCTTTTTTGACAATAGAAACTCTACTAGAAACTACATCCATCATTGTGCTAACAAGTTTTGGAGCAAGTCTCAGTTCAGATATGCAGCTTGAAAATTTTTGCCTTGCTTTAACGGTTTTTGAGTCAAGATAGCCATTTTTTTTGCAAGAATTAACGTAGCTTTTGTAGGACTTTTGGATTTTATCAAAGCGTTCGTATACTTCGCCTTCGTCTGGCCCAGTATATTCTAATTCATCAAACTCATCCTCATCATCTAACTCTTCATCCTCATCATCTAACTCCATAGCTTCTAGTTTTGCATGTTTTTCATCTAGTAAAGCTTGTTTTTCAACAATTAGAGCTTGTTTTTCTTCAAATTCTTCCGCATCACCTTGATAGCCGATTACGACATCAGTCATTTTACATTTGCCTTCCTCAAGTCTGGTATAGGCCTTAAAGAAGTGGTCTGCAATCTCAGGATAGAGAGAAATAGCCTGCATAATTTGGTAGACACCAGCTTCAATTTCCTTAGCAATTCTGACCTCATCACTTTGTTCTAAGAGTTCAACAACACCCATTTCACGCATATACATTCTCACAGGATCAGTTGTTCTTCCGAACTCTGAGTCAAGTGCTGCAAGAGCTGCAACAGCTACTTCTGCTGAATTTGCCTCTGCTTTACCACCTTGATGCATAACCAAAGTGTCTGCATCAGGTGCCTCATCGGCAACAACAATATCTAATTCTTCTAAGATAGTAACAATTGGCTCTACCTGTTCTGGAGTCAATAAGTCTTCAGGCAGGAGGTCATTAATTTCTGAATAGGTTAAATAGCCTTGCTCCTTTCCAATAACGATAAGACTGTTAAGTGCATTTTTTTTATGAGTTTCGCTAGTTGTTTTCATAATGTTGTTTTTTAAAAACAGAGGTCGAATTATACCTAATTCAAGAAATTTTTTTAATCAAAAATTGACTGCTGCAATAGCGCTGATCTAGCTTGATTCAGCAAAAATTTTACTTATGGATTGTTCATCACTGATTCTGCGAATAACGTCAGCTAGGGTCGTAGCGATGGATAACTGTCTAATTTTATTGCATTTGTTTGCATTCCCATTTAAAGGGATAGTATTTGTAAGGACTAACTCATCAAGTTTTGAGTTAGAAATATTTTCTATAGCGCCACCTGACAGCACAGCATGAGTTGCATATGCAACAACTTTTTTAGCGCCTTTTTCTTTTAAAATTTCAGCTGCTTGACATAGTGTTCCCGCAGTATCAACCATATCATCAACCATGACACATGTTCTTCCTGACACGTCACCAATTACATTCATTACTTTTACTAAATTAGGTTCTGGTCGTCTTTTATCAATAATTGCAAGGTCTGCATCATTAATCCTTTTTGCTGCCGCTCTGGCTCTGGCAACTCCTCCAACATCTGGCGATACAACTACAATATCATTATAGTTTTGATCCAAAATGTCTTGAACTAGGACCGGCTGTGCATAAATGTTATCAATTGGAATATTAAAGAAACCCTGGATTTGGTCAGCATGAAGATCCATTGTGAGTATTCTATTAACGCCTGAGGTTTCTATCATTTGTGCCACTAGCTTTGCTGTAATTGGAACTCGAGTTAGTCGAGATCGTCTATCTTGTCTTGAATAACCAAGGTATGGCACAACAGCGGTTATCCTTCCAGCAGATGATCTTTTGAGGGCATCAACCATGATAAGTAATTCCATTAACGTTTCTGCTGATGAAGGGCCGCATGTCGGCTGAATAACAAAAACATCACAACCTCGCACATTGTCAAGGATTTCTACATGAGATTCTCCGTCACTAAACTGGCCAACAAAAGCCTTGCTTTGGCTTATGTTCAGGTTTTCAATAATTTCAGAAGAAAGATTAGGATTTGCGTTACCGCTAAAGATTTTTATTCTATCTAAAGACATCTATTTAGATTCTTATGGTTGATTGCATAATTATACAAAGAAATCATGCGATTGAATCAAGTAGTTTAGCTAGTAAGTTTTATTTTATTTTATTTAAATAAGTTCATCGATGAATGGCTTTATTTCCTCAGGCTCCACAGTTGAGCTAAAACGCTTATAAGGACTTCCATTACGATCAACTAGAAACTTAGTAAAGTTCCATTTAACGCTATTATTTAACTTACCTTTTAACTCTGATTTTAGATATTTGAAGACTGGATGAGCGTTTTCACCATTTACCTCAACTTTTTCAGATAACTGAAAAGTAACACCATAGTTAAGGTCACAAAAACTTTCTATCTCTTCCGCTGTTCCTGGCTCTTGCTTCCCAAATTGATTGCAAGGGAAGCCAATAATTTCTAAACCCTCGTCTTTATATTCTTGGTAAAGTTTTTCCAAGCCTTTGTAGT
>CALKDH010000024.1 GCA_938086805.1 uncultured PS1 clade bacterium
TCAAGTGCTTCTTTAGAAGTATTTCCAAAGATCTTTGAAACATTTTGAATCTGTATTGAGCTACCTGAATTTTCTGAAGACATGGTAAATTAATTTATTTGAAAAAAAACCGGCGCCTAAATAAACGCCGGTTCTAGGTCGAACTAGTTAGATTATAGTCCTAACCAGCCATCAACTGTTTCTTCATTTTGAGACATCCAATCTCTAGCAACTTCAGCTGGGTCTCTTTGATTAACTGATACTTCATAAGCCAACCAAGAAACGTCGTCTGACGTCAACTGGAAATTATTAAAGAACTCAACAATTGCTGGTGATTTGCCTTCTAATGAAGTGCCCCATCCAATCTGAATATTCTTCAATGCGTCCTTAGATGCAACATATGATTTTTCATACCAGTCAGCATCCTCTGAAGGTTGAATCATCTTGTATGCAGCTGGGTCATGCGTTGGTTCAGTCAACATTACAACATCAGCCATACCCCATATTGCATGCGGCTTGTAGCAATAGAATGCGTAACCCTCACCTTTTTTAATAGAGTCAAGCACACGAGCATTCTTTACAGCTTCAGCAGCTCTAATTGGCTCGATTCCAGCATCTAGTAACTTGTAGTCTCTTACCTTGACCTCATTTACGTTTGCTGATGCCCAGCCATCTGCACCAATCCAAAACTCACCTTTTCCATTGCCATCGCTATCCATTGCAGCAACGACTTCTGGCCTTCCAAGGTCAAAGATTGACGTAATATTCATTTCATTGGCGAATGCCTGAGAAACACAATAACCTTGGTTACCCTCATAGCTCTTATCACTAAGTTTCAAAGTTCCCTTAGGAACAAGGTCGTTTGTGTAAGCCTGTTGATTTGGAAGCCAAATGTCTGGATGAACTTCAATTTCTCCCTTGCTTCTATCGATTGCGCCATAGATAGCAGTGTTGTTTCCAGGGACTAAGTCAACCTCGCCACCCATTTTGTCAGTGATAACAGCAGAAAGTAGATTTGCAATTGCTGTAGCACCAGTCCAACCTGGATCACCAATATTAACTTTTTCTGCATAGGTTGTCATTGAGGCAGAAAGTGCCACAACAGCAGCGATAGCTGTTTTTTTCATTATTTTCATTATTTTCTCCTTAAATTAAGATTTTTTTCAATCCAAATTTAAAAAAAATATAGACTGAAAAATATGAGTATACATCAAGACATATATATGTTTCAATACTTATTTTCACTTATTTAAAAAGTGTATTTCACAATGACACTTAACTTATAAAAGGAAGTTTTTAATCTTAAGGTTAATTGTCTCTGGCTGTTCCATATGCGAGTTGTGGGCACACCCATCAATAATCTCAAGCTTAGAGTTAACAATTCCTTGGCTAAGTATTTCTTGCTGATTTTTATCGTAGGATCGATCTTTATTTGACCACAGTATAAGTGTAGGTGAGGAAATGTCCTTAAGCTGCTCTCTGCCATCCCAGCAGTCCCAAGCATCGAGGCTAGCAAGAGCAGCCTGAGTTGATGCTTTTGCACCCTCCTCCAGGCATAATTGATAACCATCTCCTGACAAATAGTCCACAAACCAACTTTTGGCTATGTTTTCTCTGGTCTTTTTGATTCCTAATTGTTTTATTTTGTTTCTTGATTCTTCAATAGTTTCGAATCTATTTGGGAGGGCACCAATCGAACCTGTCCCAAAACAAATGAGCTTTTCAACTCGTTCAGGTTTCATTGCTGCCATTTCTTGAACAATCATTCCACCCATAGAATGACCAAGCAAATAGAAAGTTTCAATTTGCAAATGATCCAGTAACTCAAAAACAAGCTGGGCATTTTCTCTAATTGTTGAAGGGGCAGTCAGCTCAGCACTCTCTCCGTAGCCAGCGAGAGATGGCATGATTAAATCAAAATCTTCTTTTAAGTCTTCTTGAAATCGCCACATATTTTGGCCACCAAGATAGCCATGGACTAAGACAAGCGGCCTTCCCTTCCCTAATCTTTTATAAGATAAATAATTCATGGAATGAAATGATAAAGTATTTTTTTGAAAAGAATTATATTAGTGACGTAATATCACCATCACCTGGCACAAATTCATAATTTAAAAAGTCTTGTTTTTTGACCCACTCAATTGCTTCATGCTCTGATAAAACAATATCCGTATCAATGAGTGAGCACATATAGTAATGCAAAACAATATTAATTTCATCATCCTGATACCTTTCTTCTGCGACTTTGTTATGGATTTCTATATTGACATTGAGCTCTTCGAGAATCTCCCTTGATAGAGCCTCCTCAAATGATTCATCTTTCTCAACCTTGCCACCAGGAAACTCCCATTTGAGACCCATATATTTTTCTTTATTCCTTTTTGCTAGAAGAAAGTAGTCATCTTTTTTGATAATTGCAGCAACAACATCTCTAGGGCTCATGATTTGAATTTAACAATCATTAAATATTAATTTTTTTGTCATCTTCATTGCTTACTTCCTTAAAAAAAGGCACCATTGAGGACCAAACTCCATCTTTTTTTAAACGATGATAAGAGGCAGCAAGAATGTGCAAGCCAATGAGCCAATAGATGAGAGATACTACTAACTCATGAGAGCCAACCACTAAATTAATTAAAAACCCGTCCTCTAATCCAAGCCAAAATAATAATCCAATTAACAATCCGGTCAATGGGATCAATGCAAGACAAATGTACATTCCAGAATGGACAACTTTGGCTGCTATGACTTGTGACCTAGGAGTAGATTGAGGAAGTGATGTTTTTTGTGTTGTCCTCATATAAACAAAGCGGATCAAAAGTAATAGAATGAAGATTACTGCAAAAATCACTTCAAATTTGAGCAAAGCCTCATCTTTTAACTGATTAAGTTCGTCTATCTGCTTTAGCAAGCCATAAATAAATAAAAGCACAAACCCCCAGTGCATAAACTTGGCTGTTGAGCTGAAACTATTTTTTATGTTAAGAGGCATTTTGTACAAAATTTATAACAGAAGAAAAAATGGTGCGCTCGAGGTGATTCGAACACCCGACATTCGGCTTCGGAGGCCGACACTCTATCCAGCTGAGCTACGAGCGCAATGTTTAGTTGATTCGCCGCAGTTCATTAATACTATAGGTTTTATACTTTTTGCTCATATAAATCTTTCATTCAGTATAGTTGCGATTATATGCAATATTTTGTATTTTTTAGATCTAACTGCACTAAATATGCACCCTGAGTGCTCTCCACAAATAAACTGTCTATATATTAATATTTCCTCGCTCTCATATCTGAGAGGATTTAGACTTTAGCTAATTCAAAATTTAAAATTATAACTAGCATAAATATTTGTCTCAGTCATACCCTGATAGGGTAACTCTTCATACTGCGCCTTTACCCTTAATATTTGATTATCAGTAACTTTATGATCATATCCTAGAGCAACTACAGGTCTGGTAGATTGATGATTTTTTTCTAAATCAACAGTAGTAATCCCTGAAACTCCCGTTGGTGAAAGTGCTGAAACATTGTGAGATAAGTCATACTCTAACCCAAGTGTTCCATAGATACTGAATTTATTATTGATTATATTATGGAATTTTAATCCAGCAATTGCTGTTAAAGAATTATCAACAATCTTGTTATAGGTTAATGGTGAGCTGACTCCTGTTTCACTATATCCTTTTTGAAATTTTTGAGAGTATCGATTAGCAACATAGGGTGATAGAGTTAATGAACTTGATACCGGGATATTGTTTTTCAGCTCTAGAACTAGCTCATTTGCAGTAATAGTTGTGACACCAGTAGCCTCTTCAGAGATTCCACTTTGTGGCCTAGTAATTTTTGCGCTAGTCGACTGATAGGAGTTACCAATTTTAGCTTGTAGCCCAGTTTTATCAGTATTTTCATTCCAAACTCCGTATAGGCCAATCATAGGAGTTTTTTCTGATAAAGATAGATTTGAAGATGTTTTAAATGAAATATTTGAATGCAAAAATCCGCCCCACCTAAAGTGATCTGATTGCTTTTTTCCATAAACCAGAACAACCCCATTGATATCTGACTCAGGATTATTGACCGATATACTCCTTCCACCAATTGAAAAACACTGGCCTGATGTGCCAAAAGTGTCACAGTCATAAGTATTCATATGCGCGAAGTTAGTGTTTGTCAGTGCATTAAGACCCTTCTCTATGGATGAGGTAACACATTGCGTTTTATTGCAGTTTATAGAGCTTGAATTGACAGAGCATTGCGTTGGTGCGGTGAAATTATTGATCACTAGGTCCCATTGACTACTTGACGAATTTGTAAGGTAATATTTGTAGTGGGTTCCGTCACTTATATGATTGCCAGAACTTGTTGATATGTTTTCAGCACTCACTCCATTTACAACAGCATCATAAGTACCTTCTCCAACTGTTGAATCATCAGCAATACTTACATTCATCGCTCCAGAAGGATTACTAATAGTTATTTTCCCAAAACTAGAAGAGCTATTCACTTTTATATAATAATTGGTAGGAACTTTAGAAAAGAGCGTAAGATTATTTTGTGAATTAGTTAGATTCGTAATGCTTCCTGCATTGTAAATATCATAACCTGAAGTTCCTGTAATCGTTCCAGTATTGACTATGTTGGTTATGCTGCCTCCATTAGCAAATCCGTGCAAGCCTCCAGTAATTGCTCCTGAGTTTGTAACTGATGATATGCTTCCATTATCTCCTACTCTAATGCCATATCCTTGAGAGGACCCAGTACCCTGAATTGTTCCAGAGTTAGTCACTGATGTGCCGCTATCATTCCAAAAAACAATACCATGGTTTGAACTGCTCCCTCCTTGTGCAATAATTGTTCCAGTATTAATAATTCGATCTATAGTTGCAGTATTAATAGATATTATTCCTCTGGAGTGAACTGAACCAGTGGCTGATATTGTCCCATCATTGGTTATTGTGTTAACTGCTCCACCATTACGAACTCTAATTGCAGCAGAATTGTGTGCAGAGTCAGTAACCTTAATGGTTCCCCCAGAAGAGTTAGTAATTTCAGTTAAGGAGGCATCTTGGACCTGAATAGCATGACCATAATTACCACTTGTTTCTGTTTGAATAGT
>CALKDH010000025.1 GCA_938086805.1 uncultured PS1 clade bacterium
GATGGCACGCTTGGCGATTCAAATGATTTAAAAGCTCTATCAATTGAACATAAAATTGGTATTCATGCATGCCCTACTTGCGTCATGAGTTATGGTGAAGAAAGTGGAGCAATTGGCTATCTAGTTGGCGAGGAAAACAAAGGCATCCAGTGCATGTTTACGATGATGAATAACGCTAGACTTACTGTTGGGCTTCAAGGCGTATCAGTGTCTGAACGTGCATATCAGCAGGCACTAAGCTTTTGTAATGAACGAGTTCAGGGGGTTGCTCCCGGATTTAAAGAACCTGGGCCAATTATTAGACACCCAGATGTCCAAAGAATGCTTGCCAATATGAAGTCGATCACGCAAGCTTCTCGAGCACTAACTTATGCCGCTTGCGCAGAAGTAGACTATTCCCTAAGTAGCCTCCCGCTCGAAAACTTAGAAGTGCATGAGAGAAGGCTTGGGCTTTTGACGCCAATTGTCAAAGGTTGGTGCACAGAAACTGCACAAGAGGTTGCCTCAGTTAGTCTTCAGTGTCATGGAGGAATGGGCTATATCGAAGAAACGGGAATTGCTCAAATACTAAGAGATGCAAGAATCTTGCCAATCTATGAGGGAACAAACGGCATTCAAGCAATGGATCTTGTGGGCAGAAAAATTATTGCTGATAGCGGCCTTGGCGCCAATGAACTAATTGCTGATATGTTTGAATTTTCCAAAGATTCAATGCTGGCTGAGATTATTTCAGACTCTCAATTAAATAGATTTACTAGCGCTATTAAAGATTTTGAAAAGACGGTTTCGACCATACTTTCTCATGCTGACAACAAGCTGCTCATTGGAAAGCTAGCTTTTGATACGCTCATGATGGCAGGCACCATAACAGCGTCTTGGCAAATGCTATTAAGCCTTGAAAAAGCATCAAGTGCGCTTAATAATAATTCGTTGTCTTCTGAGTTTTTCAATGAAAAATCTGAAACAGTTTCACACTTTATGGACTTTATATTGCCTCGATATTTATCAAACTTTGAAACAATAACTGCAGTCACAAGCTAATTAAAGGGCTAAATACTATTGCAATATTATTGCAATTACGATATATTATCCTATTTTTATCTTAAATGAGGCTTCCATGTTTAAACTTAGCTTTCTATCGTTATTACTAGTTTCATCTTTTGCAAGCGCCGAAGAAGCAAGGCGTGCAAACGCTCATGTTCATGGACTAAATAATTTGTCAATGGTAATTAGTCAAAATCAGGTTGCTATTTCATACGAAATGCCCATAGTCCAGTTGTTTGATGAGCACGATGAACATGATGAGCGCGATGAACATGATGAGCACGATGAGCATGATGAGCACGATGAGCACGATGAGCTAACTATTTCAGATGAAACTTTAGCCACATTTAACAATTACTTGCAATTGTTTGCACTCCCCGAAGGAGCTCGCTGCAATCTAACTTCTTTTGAATCTGGCCTTCACAGCGTCTCAACAGAAGGAGATCACAAAGACGTTGAATTATCTTATGAGTTTGCTTGCAGCAATCCAGGCCAGTTAAAGAGTGTCACAATTAATGCATTTGCTCACTTTAGGGAACTTGGAACTATTAACTTTGAGGCAGTAATAAACAATAAAGCTCTAACAAAAAGCCTAAAATCGGATGTTAATAAAGTAATATTTTAAATGAGAGTCTGATGCTACATACACTAGGCCTGGAATACTGCTATGACAATGGCAAAAAAATTGTATTTCCAGAAATAGGGGTTCAAAGAGGACAGAGATTATTAATAAGTGGCTTTTCAGGCTGTGGTAAAACAACTTTACTGAGCCTGATTGCTGGCGCATTAAAGCTTCAGACTGGTGATATAAAGTTTGATAGTTATGATTACTCATCAATGTCCTCGCTGCTTTTGGATAGGCTCAGGGCAGATCATATCGGCTATATTTTTCAAACGCTAAACCTTATTCCTTTTTTAAGTGTATCTGAAAATATAGCTTTAGGGATTCGGTTCTCACAAGCTAGAAAATCCAGGATAAGCAATCTAAATCAAGAAATTAATAGGCTGGTAGCAGCGTTAGGGCTTGATAAAGAAGTTTTAAATACGCCAGTAAACCGCTTAAGTGTTGGACAACAGCAAAGAGTTGCAGTAGCTAGAGCCCTTCTGGGCAAGCCAGACTTAATTCTTGCAGATGAGCCTACCTCCGCCCTAGATTCTGATACAACTAAAAAGTTTCTAAATGAGGTGATGGAGGCTTTTGATTCTTCCAAACAGGCAATTGTTATGGTCAGCCATGATGCCTCAATTGCGCCTTACTTTGACTCCGTAATTGACTTAAATGAACACTATGCTTAGTCTTTTGCTTAAATCAATGCGCTCAAGAATTATTCCAACTTCGCTTGTAACGATATCTTTAATGGCGTCGATGGTTCTTTTACTAAGCATTGAGAGAATCCAACAAGGAGCGGAAAAGGGATTCAATCAGAGTATTTCAGGTGTTGATGCCATTATTGGACCAAGAGCTAGCTCTCTTGAGCTGGTTTTATATACAGTATTTCATCTTGGGAGGCCAACAAACAACATTACAACAAAGACCATCAATGATGTCAAACTAAGAAGCGATATTAGTTGGCTAGTTCCAATTGCATTAGGAGATAGTCACAGGGGGTATAGAGTTATAGCAACTGAGCCAAACTACTTTAAGCATATTAGATATGGAAATAATCAGCCCCTAGCTTTCTCACAAGGAGCTCCTTTCTCTGACTTCTCTGAGGCCACCATAGGCTCCGATGTTGCCAAAAAACTCAACTATACTGTTGGATCAGAGATCCAAGTCACTCATGGCTCAATTGAGTCAATAGGAAGCAAACATGATGACTTTTCATTTAAAGTAACGGGAGTTCTCAATAAAACAGGCACTCCAATTGATCAGGCTATTTTTCTCGATTTAAAGGGCTACGAGCTTCTTCACTTAGGGTGGAAAAGCGGAAAAAAAGTTTTTAGTCTTAACGATATAAACTTTTCATCTCTTCCGCCTGATGCTCTGAATCCAAAAACAGTTACGGCTGCTTTTGTCGGCCTTAAGTCAAAACTAACTATATTTAACTTTAGCAAGAATATCAGGGAATATCCAGAGGAGGCGATATCCGCTGTTATACCTGGAATAGCCTTGTCTGAGCTTTGGTCTATTGTTGGATTGGTTGATAAAGGGTTTCAGCTTTTAAGCTGGATAATTATTGCAATTAGCCTTATTGCAATGGTTACCTTGATTATTGCAAGTCTGGACAACCGAAAACAAGAAATGACAATTTACAGGGCCAATGGAGCTTCACCCAAATTTTTAGCCGCCATGGTAATTTATGAATCACTTATAATTGGCCTAATGGCAATCATTGGTGCAATTATTCTGGTAACAATTGTTACCTATTTTGCGACTACTCAGCTAAATTTAGCTCTGGGCATTTCGCCTTCTTTTGAGTGGATTAGCATAGATGAAATTAAAGTTTTCAGTATTATTTTATTGTCTGGAGCATTAAGCAGTTTAATTCCAGCGACCATGGTTTTTAGAAAAAACATACATCAAACGTTGAGCTAAATGATAAAAAAATTAATAGCTACTGGTCTAATTCTTCTCTCTATGAGCACTTATTCTATAGTTGTAACTGATGAATACTTGTCTACTATAGAAGAAAACTGGTTGAGCCTTGAGCCAGCTGATGCATATGATTTTATTCCTGAAGACCTAACTTATGAAATGTACATGAGTGAAGACTTTCAGGCAAAGCTGGCAGCGGCTGGCTCCAGACTAAATGACTCTATAGAGGGCAAGGATATTGCTCTTGCTGGATTTATGGTTCCAATAGAGTATCAGGGTATAAATATAAGCAAGTTCTTGCTGGTTCCAGAAGCTGGGCAGTGCATCCATGTGCCCCCTCCTCCTTTGAATCAAACCTTGCTTGTAGATGTCACAGCAAATCCCACAAAATTTCGTGATATGTACATGCCAATTATCGTTTATGGCAGAATATCTGTGGGATCGCAAAGCTTTGATATTGCAGATAGCGGATATACAATTAACGATGCTGTTGTTGAAACGCTTCATTTTAGTGATGAAGAATATGCCAACGAAGATTATAGCTATAACCTCGAAGACCCTCATGATTAGCAGAACACAATTAATATCTAAATGCCTAGAATCAGGACGAAGCGCTACACCGCAAAGAATGTCAATAATTGATGAACTATGCTCCTCCAAAAAAAACCTTTCAGCATATGACCTAAGAGACTCACTTAAAGACAAAGGCCATTCGTTTAATATTAGTACAATATATAGGGTTTTAGACTTTTGGATTGAAGTAGGTGTTGTTCATAAAATGGACTCAAGCAACACCTATCTGGTTTGTAATGATAATCATACTAACCACTTTCATGTGCTGCTTCACTGCACCAGCTGTAAATCAGTTCAAGAGTCTTGTCAGCTCTCAGCACAGCTCTCATTGCCTGACAGCATGATGTTTGCTGTTAATGATTCTCAAGCTGTTGAGATAAATGGTGTCTGTAATAAGTGCCAATAAAACTGTTTACCCATTAACTCTTACCATAAGTTCGTTTTTGCGAAACATGGAAATTACATAAGGTGCATTAAACTGGGCTACCATAAAGTCTCCAGTTGTTTCAATACTGTTTTGCTGGAGAAGTGTTGCAAATTTTTTTTGAAAGCTCTTGCTTCTAGACTCTGTCGCCCAGCCCCCAAAAGAAAATACTGCAACCTCGCCCAAAGACTCTTTTTGAATTGAAACATTTTCTGTGTTTGACTTAGGAAGGTCTTTTAATGAGTGCTCTCTAGGCATCACAAAGGAAATATTGTAGCTCTCTCGATCTTCAGAAGGGCAGTCAGTAATTACAGGGGCGGTCATTGCGATTTTCATTTCCTTGTCATTGCCGCCAAAAATGTAATTAGCAATTCTTCTGAACCCAGATGATGTAGAGCCTTTGTAATCTGAACGAACCGATGTCGTGGCAATTATCATTTCACTGTAACGACGGATTTCAAACCCATCATATTCCGAGACTACTTCATATTGAGGGGTTTCAAGAGCCATATTAAAATTAATTTATTATTGTTTTTTTCCAAAAAATGGTACTAATATTGGCGTTCTTTTTTTATATTCAATATAGTCCTTGTCTTCGCCCCATTTTTTTTCAGCCTTGTCTTCTAAGAAAGGAAGGCCACTTATTCTTGTCAAAAGAAGAAAAACAAATACAGGAGAAACAAGAGTCATAAACTGCCAGCCAGATAGAAATGGTAGCGAGATAATTCCAATGCCTGACCATAAAATAATTTCTCCAAAGTAGTTTGGGTGGCGAGACACAGACCAAAGACCCTGGGTGATAAATCTGCCTTTATTTTCAGGCTGCTCACTGAAGTGCTTTTTTTGTCTGTCAGCAATCACTTCAAAACCAAAACCTAATAACCAAAATACAGTCCCAACGACAAAAAATATGCCGACTGGCTCAAGTGGATTCAACGCGATTAAAGTAATAGCATTTACAGTGGTTAAGAAGACCCAGAGTGCTGACAAGGTCCACGTCATTAAAAACTTTGGAAGTGATTTTTTTATTTCTCTAAACCTTCTATCTTCGCCAGCTTTCACTATCCTTTTATAAAGAAATATTCCCAGCCTTAAGGTCCAAACAGATACAAAGGCAGCAACGAAAACTGAACGAATTGATAGTTCCGCTCCCGTGCTCACGAGCGCAAACATTGAAGTTAAAACAATAAGAAGCGTGGCAACCATTCCTGTAAAGTCAAAATATTTTTCTGAGCTTGTGATTAATGAGGGCACGGCAATGATCCAATGCGTCGCAAAACTGACTATCGCGCACAAAAGAATTACAGGAAGTCCAGAAAAAATTACCCCATCAACTGACGCTGCTACAGCAACAATGGAAGCGGTTAAAATACATAGAGCAATAGCACCAAAGTCTTTAATCATTATGGCTTCTCAAACAGATAATGTGAGACCCCCCATTCAGAGCCGTGGTTATAACCAAAAAGAACCTCACAAGACATGAAAAAAATACGCCATCTTTGAAACCAGGAGCTTGCATCCTCTTCTCCATAAGTTTTCTTGAAGAGCTCTATAACTTCAGCTTTATTTTTGTCCATCTTTTGAAGCCAAGCGAGAGAGGTTTTTTCATAATGAGTACCGCTCACTCTCCAATCTTTTTCTATTTTCATTTGCTCTGGGAAGCTCATTAACAACCTATGAGATGGCATTTGACCCCCACTAAAAAACTCTCTTGCCATCCAGTCTGCATCGTCCTTATCTTCAAAAGGATATGCAACCTTTTGGTGAGAAAATATATGAACAAAAAGCTTACCCTCTTTTTTAAGCCACGTATTAACCCTGCCAAGCAATTTTTCATAGTTGCGCATATGCTCAAACATCTCAATTGAAACAACTCTATCAAATAATCCTTCAGCATTAAAGTCATTCATATCTGCAGTTATAACCGAAATATTTTCTAGCTTAAGCTGCCTGCACCTTTCTTCAATGAACTGTCTCTGGTCATTAGAGTTGCTAACTGCAGTAATTTTACTTTTTGGAAAATGCGCGGCCATATAGAGCGTTAAGGACCCCCAGCCGCATCCTAGCTCTAATATATCTTGGCCATCAAACAACCCTGCTCTCTCTGCTGTCAGCTCCAGCATGGCAGATTCAGACTGGTCTAGTGAAGATACGCCCTCTGGCCAAAAGCCTGAGCTATACTTAAGATTCTTTCCAAGCACGAGCTCAAAGAGCCTTGGTGGAACTTCATAGTGCTGTTCGTTTGCTTTTTCTGGAACAAGCGCTATTGGGCTTTTCTTTAAAACATCAATCCATGCTGCGTGCTCTTTTTCCATATCAGCATCACTAAAGCTTGTTGCCTGCAACAAACGCTGGCTGCAAAGACGCTTTATTCCTAATCTGATTAATGAGTCCGGCAAAAACCCTTTTTCTGCAAGTTTAATTAATAAAGTAATCATGGGTTAATATGTAATTTGGGCCTTTAATGCGTCTGGCTTTGCAAATACAAGCTGAAAGTCTCCTATAAGGTTTTCGAGAAATCCAGCCTCACAGTAGACCAGATAAAAATTCCAAATCCTTGTGAATGACTCTGAAAAACCAAGCTCTTTAACCTGAGGCAAAACAGCCAGAAAGTCTTCTCGCCAAATCTCAAGGGTTCTTGCATAATGATGAGTAATATCCTCAGAGTGGATCATTGCCATGTCTGTTTTATCTTTAATGGCTTTTAATATTTGCGGCATTGCAACAAGACAAGAGCCTGGAAAAATATATTTTCTTATAAAATCAACTGAGCTTTTATAGGCATCAAAGTCAGGGTCGTTGTAGGTTATCCCCTGGAGCAACATGAGTCCATTTTTGTTCAACAATGAGGATGCCTTTTCGAAAAATCCCGGCACATAGTCAGCCCCAACGGCCTCAATCATTTCAATAGAAACAACCTTGTCAAAGGAGCCCTCAAGCTCTCGATAGTCTTTACTTAAAAGCGTTATTTTGTTATCAAGACCCTTTTCAGATATAAGATCTGAGGCGTATTGATACTGCTTATCAGAGATTGTTGTGGTAGTGACCTTACAGCCATATTTTTTAGCGGCATGAATTGCGAAACTTCCCCAACCTGTTCCGATTTCAAGAACATGGTCAGTTTTTTTAAGCTTCAGTTTTCTACAAATTCTGTCTAATTTTTCAACAGAAGCCTCTTGCATGCTTGAGCTCTTTTTTAGAAAAATTCCACTTGAATAGGTCATTGTTGGGTCAAGCCAAAGCTTGTAAAAATCGTTACTCAAATCATAATGGGCTAGGATATTATTTTTACTTCCCGCCAAAGTATTTTGTCTTCTTTTGTGAATTAATTTTGTAATTGGGTTGGCAAGTCTTGCAAGGCCAGACTCAAGACCTAGTAAAGTTTTTTTGTTTTTTATCATAAGTTGTATCAGCTTTACAAGGTTTGGCGAGTCCCAGTATCCAGCAGTATAGGCTTCCGCCGCTCCATTTGTTCCGCCGCTTCCCAAAAACACATAAAACTCTTGTGAATAAACTTCAAGCTCTACTTCAAACTTAGAGTCTGGATTGCCAAAAACGTGTTTTCTATTGCCATCAATAATCGTTAATAACCCGCTATTAATGCCCTTTAGCTTTCTAAACAAAATGCTTTTAAAAAAAGCAGTTGTGCGCGTACTTTTATGCATCTTTTGAATGTTGTTAGCAAGAACATCAACGGATAACTTGTCTTTAAATTGTTTTTCTTTTGTCATAACTTATCTGGATGTGTAAAAAATGGCGCCCTTCTAATTAATAGCATCAGGGCCTGCCAGTGAATTCTGTAAACGACCATCAGGGTTGCAAATGGAAATCTAGCAATGGCCTTAATAAGCCCTCTCTGACTGAAAGCTTGTCTTTTTAAACTTAGCGCAACATTGAACACCTTTTCTCCATCTTTGTAGTTTTTCATTATTACGTTTAATGCCTCTTCAGGATCAGAAAAAAACCATTCATATTCATGGTCCATCCCCCAAAAAGGGCTCACGTGGAATTGTTTTTTTGGAGTTGCAGTGAAGCTTAGCTTGCTGCTTGACTCAATGCGCTCATGGATAATGTATGAGTGCCTTTCTTTCCATGGAGTATTAGTAACTTCAGCCATTATAGCGTCAACTTTTTTATCATTTTCATCAAAACAGTAATAAAAACTAACTGGATTAAAGCAATACCCAAAGTATCTCAGATGAGTAAGCAGTCTTATTGGGCCTTTGAATTGAATGCCTGTTTTTTCATACATGGTTTTTCTAACAGCGTCTTCTAGTGCTACTGATGGATCTCCATGATAGTCCTGTCTTCTATATGAAACGATTGCCGGTTTATTAATGTTCCAAAGCATGGACGGCTTCATGGCAGAAGTCAAATTAGAGATATCAATGTAAGCCATGAAAATAGGGTACTTAAAAAAACGATTGAATGGGGTATGCCTATGATGACTAATAGTTCCCCAGTATAGGTGATGCATTTTAGAAAGACTCATAACGAGACTCCAAAAGCCTTACAAACATCCAACGCGCTATTAACGCCGTCTTCATGAAAACCATTTCCCCAATATGCTCCACAATAATATGTGTTATTGTGACCGTTGATTTGATTTTTTTTCTTCTGCGCATGAATCCCATCAACTGTAAATAGAGGGTGCGTGTACTCAACCTTTTTAATGATTTTCGAAGGGTTTATTTCATCCACACCATTAAGGGTAACTAAAAAATCAGGCTTCGCTTCAAGTGATTGAAGGATGTTCATATTATAGGTCAAAGTTACAGGTCTGTTTGGGTCGCCACTCAACAAATAATTCCAGCTTGACCAGGTACTTTTAATTTTTGGCATTAGGGTCGCATCAGTATGCAATATGGCCGAGTTTTTTTGATAAGGCAAGGCCTCAAGAATTGTCCTTTCGTCATCGCTTGGATCCTCAAGCAGGGCGAGCGCCTGATCGCTGTGAGTAGCAAAGATAACTTTATCAAATAGAATGGGGTTAGAATCATTTTCACAATAAACCCTTACTCCAGATTTGTCTCGTTCAACTTTCATTACAGGTCTAGATAAAAAAATTTTTTTCTTGAAGCCCTCAACTATTTTTTGCACATAACATTTAGAACCGCCCTTGATTACAAACCATTGTGGACGATTAAATATTTGGAGAAGGCCATGGTTTTTAAAAAAACGAATATAAAATGCTGCTGGCATTTCAGTTGTCTTATTTGCGGCTGTTGACCAAATCGCTGCACCCATTGGAATAATGTAGTTCTCAACAAAGGGCTTGCTAAAATCATGTTTTTCCAAAAAACTACCAATAGTTAACTTCTCATCAATCTTTGGTGCCTCTCTGGCGGCAAGTCGATTAAATCGAAGGATGTCCTTCAGCATAATCAAAAAGTATGGCTTAAACACATTAAATCGCTGAGCAAAAACCGTATTTAAAGAGCCCCCTGAATATTCAAGGTTTTTGGATGGCGCCTTAACACTAAAGCCCATGGTGGTTTTTTGAACTTTTACTTCTAGCTTTTTTAAAAGTCTTATGAAGTTAGGATAGGTTTTTTCATTGTAGACAATGAAGCCTGAGTCAACATTCCATATTTTGTTGTTTTGGATTATTTCGTGGGTATGGGTGTGTCCACCAATATAGTCGTTCGCTTCAAAAACAGCAATGTCGTGATCTTTTTGTAAAAGATAGGCAGCGGTTAAGCCCGATATACCGCTTCCAATAATAGCAACCTTCATAAACAACAATCAAATATTTAATATTGAGCCTCCCCTTTAGTAGCTCCAACCACTATCATAAACAAAAACTAGCTTCGAGGAACGAAAAAAGGCTTAATTAAAACGAGTCTTTTTTTAGATTATATCCAACGGCCCATAAGTCCTCCTGAGAAACGGAGAAATCCAAATATTTTTTGCGTATTTATAAAAAATATGGGATAATTATTGCCTTTCAGCAATTTGGTTGAAAAAGGAACGGCCTTGTAAAATCAGGGTCAGTAATTTAATGTATCACACAGCGCCCCAATATTAGTCAGGGTGCCCTGTAAAAGGGGTTGGCTAATAGGCAATGTGGAAGTCTTAACCCAGGAGAAATGTATGGCGAAAGCGTCAATGAAAAAAATGTTAGAAGCCGGTGTTCACTTCGGCCACAGGTCTCGTTTTTGGCACCCAAAAATGGAGCCCTATATCTATGGAACTCGAAACGGTGTTCACATAATTAATTTAGAAAAAACACTGCCACAATTTAATGATGTTCTAAATTTTGCTAGCAAAACTGCGTCCCAGGGCGGGTCAATTCTTTTTGTAGGAACTAAAAGAGCTGCTAGCAATATAATCAAAGAAGAGGCTATTCGCTGTGGTATGCCGTACGTTAATCATCGCTGGTTAGGCGGAATGATGACAAACTACAAAACTATTAAGGCCTCTATCAAGCGCCTCAAGGATCTCGAGTTTCTCGCTGAAGAAAACTTTGCACAATTTACCAAGAAAGAGGCTCTTGTGATGACTCGTGAGATGGAGAAGCTAGAAAGAAGCCTTGGTGGAATAAAAGACCTTGGCACCATCCCTGACGTTGTGTTTGTAGTAGACATCGGTCATGAAAAAAATGCCGTTAGGGAGGCTCAAACGCTTCGCCTTCCAATAATTGGTGTTGTGGACTCTAATCACAATCCCGAAGGCATTGATTATGTTATAGCTGGAAATGATGACTCAATTAGAGCAATTGGATATTATGCAAGAAAAATTGCAGACGCAGTTTTGGAGGCCAAAGCATCAATTGTTGAAACAAAACCAGCCGCCAAAAAGACTGAAACTTCAGCCAAGAAGCCTGCAGCAAAGAAAGAGACTTCTGAAGAAGCTGCTGCAACAGAAGCTCCTGCTGAAGAAAAAAAGCCTGCTGCTAAAAAGCCTGCGGCAAAGAAGCCTGCAGCAAAGAAAACTACAACTAAAAAAACTGAAGCTGACAAGTAAACAAGCTCAGCTTATATAGGAGACAACAATATGGCAATTACAGCCGCTTTAGTTAAAGAATTAAGAGAAAGAACTGGCGCCGGAATGATGGACTGCAAGAAAGCACTAGTTGAAACCAATGCTGATCTTGAGGCAGCCATTGACTTGATGCGCGCATCAGGGGCAGCAAAAGCTGCAAAAAAGGCTGGACGGGTTGCTTCTGAAGGCCTTGTTAATGTGACTATAAGTGATGACCACAAATATGCTGCAATTCTTGAAGTCAACTCTGAAACTGACTTTGTTACAAAAGGCTCTGCCTTTATAGATTTTGTAGAGGACCTTGGGGCGCTGGCCCTCAAGAACAAGCCCGAGTCTGTAGAAAGCTTTGTAAGCCAAAAGCTTGACTCTGGAGAAACTGTTGACGAAGCCAGAGAAGGAATTATTGCAAAGATTGGCGAAAATATTTCAGTTAGAAGAGTACAAATTGTAAGCACAGATAGTGGGGTCTTAGGGGCGTATAAACATGGCGATCGAATCGCAGTTCTTACTGTGCTCTCTTCAGAAGATGCTGAATTAGCCAAGGATGTGGCTATGCATATTGCTGCTTCTAGGCCTGAATGTGTAAGTGAAGACCAGCTTTCTAATGAGCTACTTGATAGAGAAAAGGCAATCTTTATTGAACAAGCAAAAGAAAGTGGCAAGCCAGACAATATCATTGAAAAAATGATTGTAGGAAGAATGAAAAAATTTGTCAACGAAGTGACTCTTTATGGGCAGCCCTTTGTTAAAGATCCAGACATGACTGTTGGAGATCTGGTGAAGTCGAAAAACGCAGAGGTTGTTTCTTTTATTCGATATGAGGTTGGGGAAGGAATAGAGAAGAAAGAAGACAACTTTGTTGAAGAGGTTATGGCTCAGGCCCAAGCTTAAAAACACAAGCACTTTCAAATTAAAGGACGCCCTGTAGCGTCCTTTTTTGTGGCCTTTAGATACTCGTTTTGTCCTTGATAATGATTTTCATAATTGCTGGCATTAGAAAAAAGTCAGCCAGCAGTGCCACCAAGATTGCACTTGCTGTCAAAACGCCAAAATCAAACATATTGTTCATTTGAGAAAAAGTAAGCACGAGAAAACCAAGGGCCAGGACAATAGATGTGAGTGTAATTGCTCTTCCAGTTCCCAGCAGCGTTAAACGTACGGCCTTGTCTACATCGTTATACTGCAGCTCATACCTTCTGAAGTTGTGCATAAAATGAACCGTATCATCAACAGCTAGGCCAAGCGCAATAGCCCCAATCAATAAAGTAAACATATCCAAAGGCATTTTAAAAATCACCATGATTGTTGAAAGAACAATTATGGGCAATAGATTTGGAATCATACTAATAAGCCCTATCTTAACATTGCCTATTAGTAAAACCATCAGAATAGCAATAAGCGAAAATGCCAAAACATAGCTCACTGCACTACTATATATTGCCTCTTCAAAGGTTACGGTCATCAATGTGCCTATGCCAGTAAAGGTCACTTTTGCTAAAGAGCCAAACTTTTGGTCAAGATAAAGCTGCGCATTATCAATAAATGTATTTGCCTCAAGAGAGTCTATAAATGGAGTTTTTAAAGTTAGCCTTGCTTTAGAATAGTTAGAGTCTACAAGGCTGGCTAGGTCATTATTTCCACTGCTCTCAAAAAGCAAAAACTCTTGGGCTATAAGGTCAGGATCATCTGGAATAGCATAATATTCGTCTCGATTTTCATTCAAAGCCCTATTTGTCTCTTTGATAACATCAATGTAGCTGATAACTTTTCCCACAAACATGTTGCCAGTAGAAATCGAGTTAATGTTTTGGGAGACATCATCAATAACTCTCAAAACTTCTGGGTTGTATAAACCATTTGTTTTCTCAGTATCAATAATAACCTCTAGAGTTAATGAGCCTTTTAAGTTTTCATCAACCGCCTCTGTTGCAACTCGTGCAAAATTATCTTCTGGTAGCCACTGAAGCGGAAAGTGAGAAAACCTTAGCTGGGAGGCAATGATAGCTGCACAGATTATTAAAACAGCGCTTACGGATATGATTAGTTTTGGCTTGCTGGTTGCAAAAACGCTGATTCCAATAAGCGCCTTATCCATAAAAGTTTGTCCGTCTTTGTCTGCTTTTTGCTTAATTTGCTTAAAGTTAGTTACAGAAATCAAAGCTGGCAAAAAGACTAGCGTAAAAACTAGCCCAACCATTACGCCGCTACTGGCAAAAATACCAAGGTCTGCAACAGGGGCGACACCAGAAAAAGAAAATGACCACAGTCCAACAGCGGTTGTAATCGAAGTCATAATAATAGCTAGGCCTGAATGTCCCATCGCATATCTAAGAGATTTTTTTGTATCATTTGTTGCAGCAAAGTCTTTATAAAATACTGCCAACAAATGAATGGATGCGCTAGTCACAACCGCCAAAAGGAACGTGGGCATAATTTGGGTAGCCATTGTGAATGGCGCTGAAAAAATTGACATTAATGATACGGTCATTATTAGTGTTAATGAGACACAAGCGAGCGGAAGGACAACTCCAGAAACTCTTCTGAAAAGAGCAAATAAAACAACCATAATGACAATCATCATTAAACTAATGAAAACAGCTGAATCATTCATAAGCGCTTGCTTAAAAATTCCCGCAATAGCGGCCGAGCCTGACAAATAAATTTCAAAGTTGCTGTCATTAAACCGCTCCATAATTCTTTGTGTTTCAGCAATGATTTCATCATTTTCGGCATCTGTTAAATATAGTCTTTGGTCACCGAGGGCATCGTCATCAAACTCTAGGCCGTCATCAAACTCAAAGCTTTCTGTTTGTTGAGCTGGGCCCGAACTCGAATACGTTTCTGTGTCAATTGTTACAGTGGTCATTGTGAAGTCTTCACTGTAGAGAGAGTTTTCATAGAGACTGTTGTTTGTTACTATTTCTTTTAGCCTCACAAGATCGTCATCGTTTTTTGGAAGACTTTCTATAAGAGGCTCAACAATAAGCTCGCCCTCAATTCCATAGGTGTTTCTTGCATTGATTAAGGAGTCAACAGCCTTGATGTTTGGCAGCTCATTCTCTAGAGCATGATGAAAACTATCGAGCTTTTCTAAAAAGCTTATATCAAAAATATTTTTAGTTTTGACCGCAATCATGAGTTTTTCATCTCGACCAAACTGGTCTCTAAAAACATCGTACTCAACCCTCATTGGATCTGTTTTATGTAAAAATCCTTCTGTTGTGGTGTCTACCTTTAGGGAGGGCAGTTGCGACCCAATTGCAACAACTAAAACAAAAATTGCTGTGATGATTTTCTTAGCGTTTTCATAAAGCCAGTCAGAAAAATGCTCAATTTTATTTTCGGTTCTTGTTCGCCAGTTCATAGGTATTGGGTGGTTTGAAAGATTTTTGTTGTCTAAGACTTATTGTGTAATAAGCTGGGATATTATATTGAACTGAAAAACTAATTGTTCAAAATCCAGATAAAAAACTTTAAAAATTCACTCGTAGTGTTTGAGCAGATCACAAAGGTTCGATCAGCTTTTCTTTGTCTTCTGTATGGTTGTCATTATTTTTCATAACGCGCCAAGATACAAACAGGCCACTTCCCATAATAATAAACAAGCCGATAACCGCCTGAAAATTTGGGATATAGCCAAAGATAATATAGCTTAACGAAATGGCGCCTACAATTTCAAAATAATTAAAAGGGCTCAGCTCAGAGGCGCTGGCAAACTCAAAGGCCTTAATAATCATGAAATGCGATGCGGCTGCAAAAAACCCCATAGCTGCGCCTAGGATAACTCCGCGCATGTCAGGAGGTGTCCAGGTAAACAAAGCAGGCGGCAACATTATTAAAATTCCAACAGCTGCCGAGTAAAAAAGAGTGAGAACCGGTGGCGCCTTAAAGGAAAGTTTTTTTGTAAAGATAATATAAAGAGCATAACAAATACCCGAAACTACTGCAAGCAAAAGACTTGGCTTAAACTCATCTCCGGTAGGCTGTAAGACAACTACAACGCCTAGAAATCCTATGACAACCCCAGCCCCAATAAATGAATCAAAGCGCTCTCCCAACATGGCAGGCGAAAGAACAGCAACAACTAAAGGGGAGATAAAAAGCAAGGTGAGGGCGTTAGGAATAGGATTGGACTTAATAGCCGCAAAGAAAAAAAGCGTTGCCAGGGTTAACATCAGCCCCCTCACAAACTGTAGCCCTAGACTTTCTGGGACTTGTTTCCACTTTACTTGCTGCCATAGTATTATGGGTATCAGCCAACAGGCGTGGAAGAAAAATCGAGTCCATGTTACCTGCATCACAGAATAATCCTCACTCAAAAGCTTTGCAAAGACATCTAAGAAGGGAACGGTGCTCATACCTAAAAGCATGAGGCCTATCCCCTTAAGGACAGTTTTATTTAGAAAGTTCATAGAATAGAGAGTAAGAAACTATGCTGATTGTACAACAACCAATAGAATTAATACAGGTAAATTAGGTGGTGCCGTCGGACGGAGTCGAACCGTCACAGCTTGCGCTACAGCCCCCTCAAGGCTGCGTGTCTACCAATTTCACCACGACGGCTTAAGCTAGTTACTTGGAATTTCGCTTGTATCTGAATCAGTGCTATCATTACTCATGAGGCTCTGAGTCATTATGCTTTGCTCAGGGTCTAAGGCGGCTCTTTCATTAGATGCAAAGTAAGCCAGACTGATGCTAGTAACAAAAAAACCAATGGCCAAAACTGCAGTAAGCTTATATAAAAAAGAGTGGGCTCCTCGAGCCCCAAAAACTGAGCCTGCTGCTCCAGAGCCGAACGCGGCTCCTGCATCCGCACCCTTGCCGTGCTGGATAAGAATAAGCCCAACAAGACCAAGAGCCAATAACACATGAATTACTAAAATAATCTGAAACGTCATATTAACCTGCCTTACATATTTGTAAAAAATCTGCTGCCTTAAGAGCGGCGCCACCAATGAGCCCGCCATCAATATCTGGACAAGATATTAGATCAGCAGCATTGCTAGCATTCATACTTCCGCCATACAATATAGATGTGTTTTTTGCAATACTCTCATCGCTAGCAGCTAGAAGATTGCGAATAAACAAATGAACCGACTGGGCCTGTTCAGGTGTTGCTGTCAAACCTGTTCCAATAGCCCACACTGGCTCATACGCGACAATAATACCATTAAAAGCCTCTATACCAAGAAGGCTAATAACTGCATTCAGTTGTTCTGCAACAACAATTTCAGTGTCGCCTGATTCTCTATCTTCAAGCGACTCTCCAACACAAAGTATTGGGGTTAAGCCAGCATCAATTGAAGCTTTTGTTTTTTCTGCAACTATAGCGCTTGATTCACCATAAAGGCTTCTTCTTTCTGAGTGTCCAACAATTACATGTTGAGCGCCAAAGTCCTTGATCATGTTTGCACTAACCTCGCCTGTAAAGGCTCCTTTTGAATTTACGTTCAGGTTTTGTGCGCCAAGCATTAGGTTCGAATTGCTTATTAAGGCCTCTACTTGAGAAAGGTATGGAAAAGGAGCGCAGACTATTACATCAGACGAAACTTCATGCATACCTGAAAGAATATCCTTAATGAGAGAATCAACGGATTCTTTGCTCGCATTCATCTTCCAGTTCCCAGCAACAATTGTTTTTCGCATCCTATTTGGCGTTTATAAAAAGAGGGCAATGTTACTCTAAAAGACTTAGAAAATCAATCAAGAAAGGGCTATTAGCGCCTATTTAAGGCTTGGCATCTCTCTCATAAAAATTCCTCTTTGAATATCAGCTTCGTCTGCCTCAAAGTTTTGGGCTGCCAAATGGCCTAAATAAACAGCGTCGGCGATAAGGCCCGGCGCTTCAGCATCGCCAATGAGCTTGATATTGTATTGTTTTTTTTCTTCTAAATTGCTTTGCGTTAGGCTATCATAAAGCTCATTGTCAGAAATTCGCTCTGTCACCATAACGATAGACTCACAAGGTATCTTGGTAATTGTGCCTGTATAGGTGCACTCTAGAAAGGCCTTATCATTCTCTATCTTGCTGATTGACTGGTTGCAAATAATTTTGACTCCAGAGTTGATCAAAGCCCCCTGAACCCTCTTTTGCTCTAAAGTTGAATCAGTCCATGGCGAGACAACGCTGGCAGGCGTTACAAAAATGACCTCAATATTCTTGTCATTAAGATGGTCTGCAACAACTCCAGCCAAGTAGCCCTGCTCATCATCATAAATGACAAGAGGTCCATTGAAGTCTTTGTAATTTTCTACAGCCTCCTCAGGAGAATAAACATTGATGGTCTCTAGGCCTTGAATTCGATTTCTTCTACTTCTTCCAATTCCATCTTTCCGCCAACTTGAGCCAGTAGCCAAAAAAATGTTCTTAATATCAAGCTCATCGATGAGCTCAGCAGTTAGCCTGCTTTCTTTATAAACCTCTATATTGTTTTTCTGAAGTATCTCATGAACCCTATTGTCAACAACCCTTTTCCAAGCTGAAAGACCCTTAAGGCTAGATTCAAAAAGTACTCTCCCGCCCAACTTATTTTTAGACTCTGCAAGAACAACCTCATAACCACGCCTTGAGAGTTGAACAGCGCACTCTAGCCCAGCTGGCCCTGAACCGACAACAAGGGTCTTTTGATCTGTAACTTTGGGCTTGATATTTTCTGGATCCCAACCCCTTCTCCATTCTTCTCCCATTGTTGGGTTTTGAGTGCAACGAATTGGAACTGTAAAATTATCACTCGAAACACAAATATTACAACCAATACATTC
>CALKDH010000026.1 GCA_938086805.1 uncultured PS1 clade bacterium
AACATCTCTTGAGACTTAATGAAGGTTGTAAAAAGCTCAAAATAAAAAATATTGATAAATCGATTTGGTTAAAGGATATCAAAAAAGCGCTTAGCCTAACTCCAAAAAAAAAATTGTGTCGTTAAATTAATTCTCTCAAGGGGGGATTCTCAAAGAGGTTACGGCTATCCTGATGACATTTTGCCAGTCAGGGTTGTAATTGTTTCCGAATTGAAAAATGCCAAGGCAAAAAAATCATTTTCCCTTGAGTATGCCCAAAGTGGATACCATTCAAATCCAATTCTAGCAGGCATTAAACATTGTAATAGAATTGAACAGGTTTTGGCTCGGGCAACATTGACAAGGGATGAGGCAATCATGCTGGACGAAAATCAAAATATCATATCTGTCACCCAAGGAAATATCTATTTTATCTCGGGAAAAAAGTTAGTGACTCCAAAGCTAGATAGATGTGGTGTGATCGGTAGTCGGCGATCCCTTATTTTAGAGCTAGCAAAATCAATGGAACTGAATGTTAAAGAGGAAAATATCTCAATTAATGAGGTAAGAAATGCTGATGAAGTCTTTATTTCGAACAGCATCATTGGTATTCAGTCAGTCAGTTCAATTGAGGATTATTATTTGCCAAAAAGCAGAATGACTGAAAAAATCAAAAAGGCATTTGAATCGGTGACTCAAGATATCAAGTCTTGGACATGTATCTAAAAAATCATCATAAATTTTTTTCTAGAGTTATAGCGTCTATTCTTTTATTAATATTTTTCGCATGGGTTCTCACATCGAAGGATATCATAGCCAATAAACCTCAAATATTTCAGGTGGAGCCTGGCTCATCAATTGGTCAAGTAGCTCAAGAGTTGAGTGACCAAAACATTATAAAATCAAAGAGATTCTTTACTTCGCTAAGTAGACTTCTTAATGCAAACAAGAAATTAAAGTCTGGTTACTATGAAATAAAGCCGGATTCCAGTGTTCTAAATTTTATTAATCAAATCTCAAATGGAGAATCTCTTAAAACTAAAGTTACCTTGATAGAGGGGAAAACCATTGGTTACTACTTTGAACAATTAAATAATAACCCCTCAATAACTCCCAATGAGTCTCTCGAGAGTGTTATGAATTCAATTGGGGTCAAAAAGCCTTACGATGGCTGGTTCTATCCTGAAACTTATATTTTTAATTATGGGGAAAGCATTGAGAACGTGCTAAAAAAATCTCATGAAACGATGAAATTCAAATTGATGGAGTTGTGGGAAGATAGGGATAAAAGTGTCCCGTTAGATTCGCCTTATCAGGCAATTATTCTAGCCTCATTGATTGAAAAAGAAACAGCACTTGATTTCGAAAAACCAATGATTTCTAGTGTATTTATTGGTAGATTGAATTCGAATATGAGACTTCAAACGGACCCAACCGTTATTTATGCATTGGGTGATCAATATACACCCCCATTAACTCGAAGTGACTTACAATTTGACCATCCCTATAATACCTATCGAAATAAGGGTCTGCCTCCAGGAGCGATCTCTTCAGTTGGCTATCAGTCTCTCTTCGCTGCTCTTCACCCAGCCAAAGGAAATGATCTATACTTTGTGTCAAAGAAAGATGGAAGTCATGCATTTGCTAAGACTTATGATGAACATAAAGAGAATATCAAGAAGTACTTAAAGTCTAACTAGTTTAAAATTATTAAGTATGAGAAAAGGAAAATTTATTACAGTTGATGGTGTCGAAGGTGCAGGTAAAAGTACTCAAATTGATCTCATTTGTAGCTATCTACATGAAAAAGGTATTGAAGTTGTTAGAACTCGTGAGCCAGGAGGTACAGAAGTTGGAGAGAAAATTCGTTCCGTTCTGCTTGATGTAGAGAATCAAGAGATGCATAGTGATACTGAGCTAATGTTGATGTTTAGCTCAAGGAATGAATTGATTCAAAATAAAATCATTCCAGCCCTAAATGAGGGTTTCTGGGTTGTTAGTGATCGCTTTACTGATGCCTCATTTGCCTATCAAGGTGGGGGGAGGATGCTTGATTTAAATCGCATTTCAGAGCTGGCAGATTGGGTGTTAGGCGACTTCAAACCAGACTTAACTCTTCTATTAGACGTGAGTGTGGAGGTGGGCATGCAGAGAATAGAAGCTAGAGCTGCGAAAGACAGAATTGAATTAGAAGAGAGAGCTTTTTTTGAACGAGTAAGATCTGTTTTTATTAGTAGATCAGAAGCTTTTCCTGAAAGAATCAAATTAATTGATGCAAGTGGATCAGTTGACGACATTCAATCTAAAATTAGATCTTTAATAGACTCACTATGATGCTTCCATGGCATAAAAAAGCAGCTGAAAAGCTGGACAAGATGATAGAGCAAAATCATTTACCTCATGCGCTGCTGATTACTGGTGTAGAAAAAATTGGTAAATTTGATTTCACGCAGAGTTTATTAAAAAAGCTTATTTGCCATGATTCATCTTGTGATCATTGTGAGCTTTGTAAGGCACTAAACAATGATGATCCTATGGCTGAATTGGATCACAATGTATTAATTCGACGCTCTCATTATCCAAATTTAATCTATTGCAGAACGGAACTAAATGATTCTGGCTCAATGTCAAAAGATATCAGAGTTGATCAAATTCGAGCATTTTGCGAATCATTAGGAAAGACAGCTGAATCTCTTCAAATTGGTGTGGTTTTTTACGCCGACCAGATGAACAATAATGCTGCTAACAGTCTTCTAAAAACGCTTGAGGAGCCAAGACAAAATACACTAATTGTTTTGCTTGCTCATAATGCTGATAGACTGCCAATGACTATATTGTCTAGATGTCAAGTCATTCACATAAATCCTTCCTATGATGAAGAGACTGCTGAGTGGATTGCTAATCAAATTGATATAGAAAATCGTTCAGATTTTGATCCTATGCAGTTGTTAGATAGCGCGCATGGTGTTCCTTTTAGGGCAATAGATGATTTAAAGGGAGATTTTTATTTTCAGTATCAGAGCTGGCAAAACTTGCTTCTAGAAATAGCACTTAGTCCAACTAAAATTAAAGATACAGAGATTTTTTCCGATAATGAGTTGGGTGTTTTGAAATGTTTGCAACACCTCATAAATGAAGGTATCAAAATTAAAATATTGAATCATGATGGCGCAAATTTGGAGCTGAATAAGGTCATTGAAAAAGCTTCATTCAATCATTTATATAAGCTTTTAGATGATACTAATAATGCAATTTCTCTTTCACAAACAACTGTCAATATGAAATTATTATTGGATAATGTTCTTGTAGTGTGGTCACACATTACTAATTTAAAAAAGTATCCAGCTATAACAAATTTTCAGGAGCAGTAATGAAACAATCTTCAATTCTATTCAGAGAGGCTAAAGAGTATATACCTGGCGGTGTTAACTCCCCTGTCAGAGCATTTAATGGTGTTGGTGGAGACCCAGTATTTTTTGATAGAGGAGAAGGTGCTTATCTTTTTGATGTGGATGGAAACTCTTATATTGATTATGTTGGCTCCTGGGGGCCAATGATCTTAGGTCATTCAAATCCAGTCATTATTGATGCTGTAAAGTCAGTATTGGACAAGGGTTTGGGTTTTGGAGCGCCAACTGTAATAGAGACATCGCTTGCTAAAAAAGTTTGTCAAATAATGCCATCAATTGAGCTTGTGAGAATGGTAAGTTCAGGCACTGAAGCAACCATGAGTGCGATTCGATTAGCAAGAGGTTACACCAACCGAGACAAAATTTTAAAATTTGAGGGCTGCTATCATGGACATTCAGACTCCTTACTCGTGAAAGCTGGATCTGGAGCTCTTACTTTAGGAGTTCCTACATCCCCAGGAGTTCCAGGGGACCTTGCAAAGCATACCTTAACACTTGAGTTTAATAATTTGGAGCTTGTTGAGGAATTGTTTTCTCGAATGGGAGAAGAAATTGGTTGCATAATTGTTGAACCAATTGCCGGCAACATGAATTGCATACCACCTAAAGAGGGTTTCCTTGAGGGGCTAAGAAATGTTTGCGATAAGTATGGTACGATTCTTATTTTTGATGAAGTGATGACTGGCTTTAGAGTCGCTTTAGGGGGTGCTCAAGAGGTTTATGATGTTGAACCTGATCTGACTGCTTTGGGTAAAGTCATTGGCGGTGGGCTACCAGTCGCAGCATTTGGTGGCAAAAGAGAAATAATGAATCAAATTGCTCCTCTTGGGCCTGTCTATCAGGCTGGCACACTCTCTGGAAACCCTTTGTCGATGGCTTCTGGAATCGCTATGCTTAGTGCACTAGAGTCAGACAAGTCCTTCTATCAAAAACTTGGTCAGCGAGCTTCTCAGCTAGTTGATGGGGTCGTATCCGAAGCAAAATCTAATGGTATTCCAATGACAAGTAACTATGTTGGTGGAATGTTTGGTTTATTTTTTAGTACAGAAGATAAAGTTACTAACTTTAAGCAAGCATCTAGTTGTGATATAGAACTTTTTAAAAAGTTCTATAATGCTATGCTCAAAAGAGGTATCTATCTTGCACCCTCTGCATATGAGGCTGGATTTCTATCAATAGCCCATACTGAAGAAGACATTCACAAAACAATTGAAGCAGCTAGTGCTGTTTTTTCCTCCCTATGAGCCTAGTTACTGTCGGTGCTGAGCTATTATCAGCCAAAGAAAAACTTCAAAATTTTAAAAATAATGTCACTGTTTTTGGTTCTGCACGAATAGATTCATCAGATCCTTTGTATGTAAAGGCATATGAGCTGGGTAAAGAATTATCGAATGCTGGATACAATGTGTTTACTGGGGGTGGGCCAGGAATTATGAGTGCAGCTAACAAAGGGGCTTATGAGGGTAAGTCAAAAAGTATTGGCCTTAATATATTGTTACCTAAAGAACAATCAAGCAATCCCTATTTGGATGAAAACATTACTTTTAACTATTTTTTTTCAAGAAAAGTGATGCTGGTTAAGTACTCCAGCGCTTGTATTTATTTTCCAGGTGGTTATGGAACTGCTGATGAATTGATGGAGGTTTTGACCTTGATGCAAACCAGGAAAATGAAGAAAATGCCGATAGTTTTATACGATTCAAAATTTTGGAGTTCTCTTCTATCTTGGATAAAACAGACAGTTGATAAATCCTATGTTAATCAGGAGCATTTTGAGTTAATTAGAGTTGTTGATTCTGTGGAAGAAATTATGAACATTGTGGAGACAGAAGTATGCCTTTAGCAATTTTTGATCTAGATAACACCCTCATTGGTGGAGATAGTGATTACTTATGGGGAGAATATTTATGCGATCAAGGAATTATTTCTGATCGAGAAGCGTTTCAAAAGATGAATGATTATTTTTATCATCAATATGAAATAGGTAAGCTCGATATTTATGCTTGGGCAGAGTTCAGCTTTAAAGTCTTGTCAGATTATTCTTTCAAGGAGCTGAATGGGCTTCGCCAAGATTTTATTGAAGCCAAAATCAGACCAATATTTCTTGAAAAAGCTCAAAACTGTATTGATAACCACAAAAAGAAAGGAGATACAGTGTTAGTCATTACTGCATCTAACACCTTTATTACAAAGCCTATAGTTGAAATGTACGGCATTGAACATCTTCTTGCTACTGAACCAGAATTTGAATCCGGAAGATTTACTGGCAAAGTCTCAGGCATTCCATGTTTTCAATCTGGAAAGATTGAAAATTTAATGCCTTGGCTTGAAAAGAACAATGAGAGCTTAAGTGGGTCTTATTTTTATTCAGACTCTCACAATGACCTTCCCCTCCTAGAGTTAGTAGATAATCCTATTGCTGTTAATAGTGATAAGTTTTTAACTTCAGCAGCCAAAGAGAATGGATGGCAAATTTTTGATTGGCGTTCTAGATAAATAAATCTTGATTGGAGTTATGAGCAACATCTAAATAGGTAGCGGCTCCAGCAAATTCAATACCATCAATAAAATCTTCTCGAGAGAAGCCAAACATTCCCATAGTCATTTCGCAGGCGATAAACTTTACTCCCATCTCAATACAAATTTCTCTAAGTTCTTCAATAGTTGCCATGCCATTATTTTTAAAGGTCTTTCTCATCATTTGGGTAGCAAAAAGCTCTAAACCAGGAATATTCCATAATAAATTAGGAATTTTGGGCCCAAAATCAATTGCTTGAAACCATTTTGGTCCAAAGGGCATCTTCATCGGCATATCGGGGTTTCCCTGAGGAGAAATTCTTAGGTGTGATAAGTCTTTTAGCAAGAGATTTAACCCATAGAAGGTACAAAAAACAGTAACTTCTTTGCCCATTGCAATGCCGGTTGAGGCCAAAATAAAGGGCGGATAGGCCCAGTCAAGAGTTCCTTTTGACGCAATGAGCGTCATTTCATTTCGATCAGACATAATTAAGCTTAGTTTTTTTCGATATTGAAGATGATTTTGTTTCCTTCATCTCTTTGAGATATCAGTTTATGCCCAAGTTGATTGCAGAACGCTACAAAATCTTTTTTTGATCCCTGGTCAGTACAAATGACTTCAATCACCTCCTTTGATGCCATTGATGCAAGAGCTTGCTTGGTTTTTAAAATCGGCATTGGACATGCGTAACCACACATATCTAGAGTTTGATTTATCATATGTTTACCCTATATTCCTGGAAAAATATTTTAGTAGGAAAGGCTTTATTTAACAATATTTTTTTTGGCCAAGACGCCAGCAGCCATTGAAATTAAGAAAACAAAAGCGACTGGGTCAAGCGTTGCAAGTGCTGAAATGGCGGGACCTGGACAGAGTCCAACAAGCCCCCAGCCGACTCCAAAAAGCGAAGCCCCTATGATTGTTTTGTTATCTATTTTTTGTTTTTTTGGTAATTTGATTTGATTACCTAAGGCTGAAGCTTCTTTATTTTTTAATAAATAAAAAAATGGGCCAGCAGTAATTACTGCGCCGCCCATTACAAAAATCAATGAAGCATCCCAATTATAAGTAATACTTAGAAACCCGATCACTTTCTCAGGATTTGTCATTCCAGAGATTACTAGTCCAATTCCAAAAATTACACCACAGATCAGAGAGATAAATTTATCATTCATAAGTATATCCCTAATTGCTGAAGAATAAATACTGTTATCATTCCTGTGGCGACAAAAATTGCAGTTGCAATCATCGAGTTTATAGATAGTCTACCAATACCGCATATTCCATGACCTGAGGTACAACCACCTCCAAGCCTAGTTCCAAAACCCACCAGAAAGCCACCAGGAATAATGAGAAGATAAGAGCTCGTTATTTCAAATGCTATTGGTTTACTTGGCAAAATTAAATAGTAGATTAAAAGGGGTCCAATAACCAGTCCAATTAAGAATAAGAGATTTGAAGCTTTTTTAGAAGAGCTTGTAATAGTATTCTCAAATATCCCACTAATCCCCGCCAATCTTCCTGTTGAATAGAAATACAAAACGACAGAGAGGCCAATGATTACTCCTCCAATGAGTGCGCTGACGGGCGTAAAGTTATACATTCTTCATTATTGAATATTTTCTAAAATCAAATAATAACAGAATTTGAGGTTTTATAGAAGTGTTGTTAATCTGAGAACTTGGAATAATAAAATCTTCTTAATTTAGGTCTTGAGACTATATGCGAGATAATTGCCATAATTAAAAATAATAGCAACACAATAAATTCACTGGACGCAACATCAAACCTTATTAGGATAGCTAAGGCAGAACAAAAGTAAATCTTTAGGATTGTGTCAAGAAACTGAATTGGATAAATCTGTTTTGATTCAGAAAACAAATATTTTAGTGAGTAGAATGCAAAAGTAAGTAATATGGTAACTCTTAGGGCGACCATTCGATGATATGGGATCTCTAATCCATCAGATATATAAAAAGGAAAATAGAGTGAAGTTCCATAAATCGCTAGAACAGAAGCACAGAGACACCATATTCCAAGGAATGCGATTAAAACTTTAGCGAATATTTTTGTGATTTTTTTCACGTTCGATCATTTTATTCAATTAGTAAAGTCCAATTAAGAAACACCTGTTTCTTAGTGGCCTTTTTTTGAATAGGGCTAGTGACCGACCTATGA